>CAZEWV010000371.1:0-3216 GCA_964516025.1 uncultured Eubacteriales bacterium | reverse complement strand
GATCGTTTGCTGATAAGCTTAGAAGGTTTTGACTTTAACCGGATGACGAGTCCCCGTTTTCGAGCCTGGACCCGGTATTCAGCCACAAAACATCTCTACATTATCCTGGGGATCGATGATTTTACTTTAGCGTCCAACAGAGAGTTTTATTTTGGCCTAGGCCTGGGATTGTGATGAAGACCAAGACGACTTTTTCCTGTCAAAATTGTGGATTCCACTCTCCTAAATGGCTGGGACGCTGCCCGAGCTGTGGTGAATGGGAAACACTGGTTGAGGAAATCGAGGAGCGGTCAACGGGAGGATTTTCATTTCCAGCTTCTGATCCCATCCTCTACAAGGATGTCAAGGAGGCAAAAAAGAAAAGGATCAAGACTGGAATTGAGGAGTTTAACCGAGTCATCGGAGGAGGTGTTGTCCTGGGATCTGTCGTGCTGGTGGGGGGGGAACCCGGAATCGGCAAGTCGACTCTTTTGCTCCAGATCAGCCGTGATTTTGCAGAGCAAGGGGAAAAGGTCCTTTATGTTTCGGGAGAGGAATCCTTGGAGCAAATCAAGCTGCGTGGAAAGCGGCTTGGTGTGAGGGACGGGGATCTGTATCTTTTGGCGGAGACGAACCTCGAAAGAATTCTTGCTCAGGCCGAAAAGCTTAATCCCCAGATTCTCATCCTTGATTCCGTCCAAACGGCCTTTTCTTCCAAGCTGTCTTCAAGCCCTGGTACGATCAGCCAGGTCCGGGAAGTCACAAATCAAATTTTTCGTTTTGCAAAGACAAGAGAAATGTCTTCGTTCCTCATTGGGCATATCACCAAGGAGGGCTCGCTGGCGGGGCCAAAGTCCCTGGAGCACATGGTGGATGTCGTTCTCTATTTTGAAGGGGAAAGAGATCACAGCTACAGAGTGCTGCGGGCCTTAAAAAATAGATTTGGGCCGGTTTCCGAGCTGGCGGTGTTTGAGATGGAGGAGAAAGGCCTTCAAGCCATTGCCAATCCGTCGGCGTTTTTCTTGAAAGAGCGGCCAAAGGATGAAGCCGGAAGTGTTGTTGTCTGCACACTCAAGGGATCGCGGCCACTTCTGGCAGAAATTCAGGCCCTTGTCTCCTCTACTCTGTTTTCTGGGAATCCTCGAAGGATGACTGTAGGATTGGATCATTTCCGTACGGCCATGCTCTTGGCTTTGATAGAAAGGAAACTTGGATACAGTTTTGCAGGGGAAGACGTTTACCTGAATATTCCAGGAGGACTTTCCTTGGAAGAGCCGGCTACTGATTTGGCAGTGATCCTGGCGGTTGTATCCTGCATGAAGAATAAGGCTGTCCCACAGGATGTGATCATCTTCGGTGAAGTGGGCCTGAGCGGGGAAATCCGCTCTGTCAGCCAGCCGCTCACCCGGCTGAAAGAGGCGTCTTCTTTGGGCTTTAAGCGGGTGATCCTACCCAAAGGAAACATGAATAATAAAGATAAAGGAGGGATTCCTGATATACAGCTTTTGGAAGCGAAAAATATCAGAGAAGCTTCTCAAATAATATTTTAAAGGTATATAAAATGGGTATTTTTATTTTACGTTTTATCATCATTGCCATCATCACGGCATCGGGATACTTTTTTCCCCCGTTTCAGCTGAAAAACTACTTCGGAGCCGGGATTGCCATGATTTTAGGTGTTGTTGTCGTCTATCTTGAAACAAGGATTCGGAAGAGCCAGTTCAAAATCATCTGGTCTTCTACCCTAGGAACGTATGCCGGAGTGCTTCTTGGATGGGGTTTGGGCTCAATATACACGACAATTTATCAGGATTCGGCAACCGGGTCGTTCATCCGCATATTTTTTCTCATTATCATGCCCTATATTGGCTTCCTTGTGGGGATGCGAAAGTTTGAATGGTTGTATCCGGCCCATCTGTTCGAATTTTTTAGAGAAAAAAACACGGGACATACTCAGAAAATTCTCGATACCAGTGTTATCATTGACGGCCGCATCGCAGATATCAGCAATACGTCGTTCATCGAGGGGCCCCTGATTGTTCCTCAGTTTATTCTCAAGGAACTGCAGCTGGTGGCCGACTCCCCTGACGGGATAAAAAGACAAAGAGGACGGAGGGGCCTGGATGTTTTGGAGCAACTCCAGAAATCATCACAAGTTTCGGTTGTCATCTCCGAGATAGATTTTCCGGAAATCAAAGAAGTGGATACAAAATTGATCGAAGCAGCCAAGCGGTTGGATGGGAAGATCATTACCAATGATTATAATTTAAGCAAGATCGCTCAACTCCAGGGCATACCGATCCTCAACATCAACGAGCTGGCTAATACCCTGAAACCCGTGGTTCTTCCGGGTGAAGAGATCAAGGTTTTTATCCTCAAAGAAGGGAAAGAACAGGATCAGGGAGTGGCCTATTTAGATGATGGAACGATGGTAGTGGTAGACAATTCCCGGAAATTGATTGGACAGACGGTCGATGTGACTGTCACCTCCGTCCTGCAAACCACCGTCGGAAAGATGATCTTCGGTCGATACAACGAAGATTCTGATGAGTAATGTTACCGCAATCATCGTGGCTGCCGGAGAGGGAAAACGATTTGGTTCATCCAAGCCATACGCGGTCTTAAAGGGGAAAAGGATTCTGGACCATAGTTTGGAGACATTCGACCGCCATCCCGGGATTTTTGACATGGTTCTTGTTTTACGTGAGACTAGCCAGAAAGCCGTTTTTTTAGATAAGTATGCCAAATTAAAAACTGTGGCAAAAGGGGGAAAGAGACGGCAGGATTCTGTTTTATCAGGATTTCAACAAATTGATCCGGCAAGGACGGATATTGTCCTGATCCACGACGCTGCCAGACCTCTTGTCAAAGCAGAATTGATCGACAGGATAATTGAAACAACAAAGGCAAAAGGAACCGCCATTCCTGTTCTGCCGGTCAGCGATACTGTTAAAAAAATTGATGGTAATCGCGTCTCACGGACCATCGATAGACAGGGCTTGTACCTCATACAGACGCCCCAGGGATTTTCCTGTGAGATTCTTGGTCGGGCGTTTGAGGAGGTTTTGGAGGACTCGCGGACGTATACGGATGAGGCGGCTCTTGTGGAAAACATGGGCGTGGACGTGTTTGCTGTTCCCGGAGATCCAGGAAACATAAAGATCACCGTTCCCGGAGACCTCAAAATAGCGGAGGCCTTGTGTTGAAGATTAGAGTAGGCTTCGGGTATGATATCCA
>CAZEWV010000370.1:0-3218 GCA_964516025.1 uncultured Eubacteriales bacterium | reverse complement strand
ATGAGTTCGCTCCTGGTGAGCTTCCGCTCTTTTACCCAGGGATTGAGGTCGGTCAGCACAACACTTTTATTAAAATCCTTATCTATCATCGCATACTCGTTAGGGAGATCGCCGTCTGAAAAGCTGTAGAAAAACTTCTCTCCGTCCTTAGACATCCGGAGACCTCTGTAAAGGTTGCTGTCTTTGACCAGGTCCTCCATTTTTCGCTCTTTTAAATCATAACGTGTAAACCCCCGATCCCATTTATCTTTAGCTGCATAACCGATATAAAGATATCTTCCATCCGGGCTCCAGGCCTGAATTCTTCCCCGTCCAGTACTACTATCCTCCGCACCTTCTTTTTTCTCCGGGAATTCATAGACCATTTCCAGCTCTCCGCTCTGATGGTCAATAAGCCAGTAGCCCTTATCCGTCTGGGCCAGGAGTTTTTTTCCGTCCGGGCTGAAGCGGTTGAGAGAAAACCGGACTTTTTTTTCTTTGCCCTTTTCCTCTCCTTCCTCAGGTTCTTCCGCCTCTTCCGGTTTGACCTTATCCTTGGTCAGATTTTTAGGCTTTTCTTCCTCAACAGATTGAAAAAAGATATCGCCCTCATCCGACCATGCAAAGAGCGTGTTGTCTTCATTCCAGGAAAATCCGAGGCGTTTTTCCTCCCATTTCACCAGCACCTGAGGTTCAGAACCTGCTTTAAGATCGAGCCGGGACAACACGGATTTTTCTCCCTCCCTTTTCCTGCTGTATAGAGTCTTACTGGGAGTCGTCACCATATACGTGATGAAGGAGTCGTCCCCGGCCAGTCTGATGCGGCTGAAACGGTCCTCAGGCAGAAGCTCTCTTACATCCCCGGATTTGACTTCGGCCAGCGCCGGCGCAATAAATCCCGACTGATTGCGTATGGCATCCCACTTGAGAAAAGGTTGGCTGGAGTCGTAAACAATGATTGGGCCTTCCGTGGCTTCCTTGTACAGGGAACTGGCTCTCTCTTCCCAATCCTCGGCCCGGAGGGAAAGAAGGATATGGCTCCCGTCATTTGTCCAGACAAGAAAGGAATTGCTGGCAATCATATTATCTGTTTTTAGCTTGATCTCCTTTAAACTTTTTTTTGCACGGTCGTAAGTCAGGAGAAAAAATCGGTCATCCTTCAGGAGAAAAAAAGCCAGTGTTTTTCCATCAGGGGACCAGGTCATCCTTTGAACCTGTTTTTTTGATTCAAAAAGAGGAATAAACTCTTTTGTCTTTGTATCTAAAATAACCGCTTCGGCCACACGGGGAGACAGATATGTCGGGTCCCCGTAGCATTTGTGGTCGATTCCGAGACGGTCCAGCCTGATGCTGAAATTACCGGCAATATAGCGGCCATCGTCTGTTATGCTCTGTGCACTGAAAGATTTGAGACGCAGAGAATCCTCCACAGTAAAGGCAGACTTTTCCGCCGCACTGAGATTAAAAACACATAAGAAAAATACAACAAAAAAGGCCATGGTAATAAAATTACCGGTTTTTCTGACTTGAATCATGGTTCTCTCCTTTTTAAATAGAGGGATTTACAGCCATCCTCCCTCATTACAAAACCGGAATTAGAATATAAATTCAGCGAAGGGATGTCAATTAAAGGGACATCATACTTAATTCATATAGAATTATGATGTCCCTTTAATTCATTATCAAAGCCAGGCCCCACACCTTGATGATACCCCATCCCCTAAACAGGTGAAGAAAAGGGCAAAAAAATCACTCTTACTTCCACCCGAACGGGTTACATACGAATCAAAAAATCGACTTATATTATAAAGAGAGACAGAAATGAGAGCGGACAAGGAAATGAGAACAGAAAAGGCGATCAATACGATCGCTAAGGCCTGCGTCGTCCTGACTCTAGCTCTCTTGATCTTACTGATATTTGCCACATTCCTCAGTTCCCACCCCCTCAGCCCGGAAGAGACTCCCCAAAAAAACCTAAACTTCCGCACAAATGAAAAACAGCTAAATGTCTATGACCTGAATATCCGTGCCTCCCTTCAAAGACAGAAAGACTTTGGAGATCCGGATTCGGCATACAGAACTCTGGAGCAAATGTTCAGCAAGATTAAAAAAGAGATCCAGCCAAAATCCGAGTACAATAAAAAGGAAGCCTTGAAGATCCTCAACACCATTGCTTCAATTCTAAAGGAAGACGGGCGCTTCGAATGCAAAAGCAACAGGCTTTTAATTGAGGAATTGAACAAAAAGAATAATGGGAAAAAATTCCTGGATTGTGTTGATTACTCCTCCATCTACCTTGCCGCTGCAGAACAATTAGGATTACCTCTGGAACCGGTCTATTTCCCCGCTCATGTCTTTCTAAGGTGTGAACTGAGCGGCAGCAGGAACTTCTATTGGGAGCCAACGATCGCCGCAGAGACAAACATGAGTTATTACATAAAGCATATAGATATTCCTGAAAACACCGTTTACCCGGAAATCTTAAATGAAAAACAGTTCGAAGCGATAAAATTATGTGATTTGGGAACCGCATGGTTTAAAAAAGAGGATTACCAAAGAGCTGTCGGATATTTTCAACAAGCCCTGGAATCAAATTCAGAATTTGCCCCGGCCTACAACAACCTGGGAGCCGCCTTTGCCAAGCAGGGCCATTACGGAAAAGCTCTGGAGTGTTACAGAGAAGCCATCGCCCTAGATCCCAACTACGCGGCGTCCTTTTGCAACACTGGTGTGGCCTATTACAAACTGGATGACCTGGATAAAGCCATCAAATATTTCGAGAAAGCCTTAAAGATAAATCCAAAAAATAAAAAGGCATCCCGCTATAAATTCCGTGCCTTGTTTGAAAAGGGCGAGCCCAAAAAAGCTTATCGATACATCGCGAAGTTCAATCGCAAGTGGGAAGAAGATCAGCACGATCAATAAATCAACCTTCACGGCTAGAACGCATTAGGGAAGCCGACACCTCCGGCCGATGGCTACAAGATCATCCTTTCTTATGACTCTCTGTTAAAACAAAACCATTATCCTCTGAAAGCGCTGATAAAAGCAGACTGAATTTATCGATCGTTGGAACAGACCGGCCTTGTTCATAACGGGCGTAAGTGTTAAAAGATTTTGCACCTAATCGTTTGGATACTTCAACGAGTGTCAATCCATGTTTCATTCTCTGCCGGCGGAGTAAGCTAGCCTGGATTCCCATGTTAGTTTTTTGACTTAACACCACGGAGCCTTATCCG
>CAZEWV010000369.1:0-3231 GCA_964516025.1 uncultured Eubacteriales bacterium | reverse complement strand
TACTTTTTTGATTTCCATCGCCAATCTTGTTGTTGATATTGAATTTTATCTTGTAACTTTTCTATAGCATCCAGGATTGTCTCCGGACGCGGAGGACATCCCGGAATAAACACATCGACCGGGATAATTTTATCGATTCCCTGCACAACCGCATAGTTGTCGTAAATCCCACCACTTAGAGTACATGCTCCACAGGCGATAACCCATTTGGGCTCACACATCTGTTCATAAACAGTCCGAAGTACCGGAGCTTCTTTATGGGAAATTGTTCCAACAACAAAAAGCATATCTGATTGACGAGGAGAAAATGTTGTCATCCCGACGCCAAAGCGGTCAAAATCCCAGTGAGCGCAGGCGGCCGACATATACTCCATTCCGCAGCATGCGGTAATGAACGGATAATGAAAAATAGAAAATTTTCTTCCCCATCCCATAACATAGTTCAGTTTGGTCGTAAAAAAACCGCCTTTGTATTTTCGCTCTTCAGGATAATGGTGTCTCGGTTTTATTCTTCCCACTGAAAAGCTCCTTTTTTCCAGGCATAAACAAATCCGACAACCAGGATGAGGACATAGGCGAACATAATGAGCAAAGCAGAGGATCCCAATTTCTTAAAAACCAATGCCCAAGGAAAGAAAAAGACAACTTCGACATCAAAGAGAAGGAAAAGGAATGCAACAAGATAATACTTGATAGGAACTGGATAAATGGAATCTTGGAGATAGGGGCTTCCACACTCAAACGGAGATTCTTTAATGGGGGATGATTTTTTTGGCCCGAGGATCTTGTTCACAATAACCATAACAAATGACAAGAGTCCGAACACAGCAAATACTAATATTATTTCTACCACTTGCTTTTAATAAAAGGATTGATTGTATAAAAATATTTTGAAAGATGCAAACATTTTGACATATTTTTGTTTTTTTTTAATAATATTAAATTCAGCCGTTGTTTTCTCAAGAAAATAGACAGCAAAGAAGAAGACGAAAATTGTATTATAAAAGAAAAATCAAATTCTCAGCAAATTATTTTGCACGCTTATTTCTTTCATTTTCCTGCATCGTTTTGGCCCTTTATTTTTTTGGCTGCCGGAAGTCCAAAGAGGATCTCAATTTTATCCTTATCACTCTGGATACACAGAGGGCTGACTACATCAGTGCCTACAGTTCCCAAAATGCGTCCACTCCAAATATCGATTCTTTAGCTCAGCAGGGAACCCGATTTGAAAACTGTTTCAGCCTCATCCCCATCACACTCCCTTCTCACGCTTCCCTCTTTTTCTCTGAGCCTCCCCATGTAATAAAAAATTATAATAATGGACAAATCATACCAGAAAGAAAAAAACATCCTTCTTTTCCCTCCCTGTTCCAGAAAAATGGCTATCAGACGTCCGCATTCATTTCTCTGGGTGTCCTCAAATCTCAGTTTGGACTTGCTGAGGGTTTTGACGTATACAGAGACGAATTTCCCGAAAAGAGATGGTATCTGACCGCGGAAGAAGTCAACAGACGAGTATTCGATTGGCTGGACAGTAAAGAGGAGGGCAAATTTTTCATGTGGGTACACTATTCGGACCCTCATGATCCCTATTACCCTCCGGGAATGCCAGCAGAGCTGACAATTTATCTCAATGACGAAGCGGTGGGAACATATAACCTGGGAAAATACGAAAAAAACGAACTCGAACTTCATCTCAAATCCGGAAAAAATATTGTCAGATTCGATATTGTCAATGACGATATGGAAGACCAGGAGGGATTCCTCGCAAGGCTCGATACGCTTGATTTTTCGGTGCCTCCTGAAGACAAGGTCATCGACATCGACCTGTTCTGGGGTTGGTTCATCCGTCAAGAAAAAAGAACTTTATTCTTCAAAAAAAACGCAATGATCGCCATCACCAATCTTTCTACGCCGCGTCAGATAAACGTGACTTTCCGAGGAAAACCTAATCCCTCCTCGATAGAGAGTACAAAAGAACTGTACAAAGCCGAAGTCGAATACATGGACTCTGAGATTGGCAAACTTCTTTCAAAATTAAAAGAGCTCGATCTCATGGATAAAACCCATATTCTGGTGGTCGGGGACCATGGCGAAGGCCTGGGCGAATACAGGAATTATTTCGGAGATCTTCATGTGGGGCATATTCATTTTCTTCAGAATGTCTATATGCACGTTCCGCTCATCATCTATAATCCTCTTCATTCAAAGAAGGATACGGTCAGCCAAGAATATGTCACTCTTCTTGATATCGCTCCGACGGTCATGGATACCATGAAATTTAAAAACATACCCGATTATATGGGAAGAAATCTCAACAAACTAAGAAAGAAATCCCGTTATTCAATTTTCGAGGAAACATATAAACCCGAGGCGGTCAAAGAAAAGTTTGCCATTATTGATTATCCCTGGCATCTGATTTTTACTCCCGAAGACCAGCTGTATGAACTCTATGACCTTCAGAATGATTTTGGTGAAAAGATCGATATTTATACAGAGCAAGCTCAGCAGAAAATAATTACTGAACTCAAGAAAAAATTGGATGAATTCTCTCGAAATATATTGCGCAGCAAAGAAGAGGTGAAGATCGGCAAAGATGTGGAAGAGATGCTCAAAGCTCTTGGCTACATCAAATAAGAATGGATTGGACTGTATCTCCTATGGCCACACTCTGTGGAATATTGGTATAGGGATGGTTGATCGCTGACCGGATATAATCAATTCTCACCGAGCTCTTCGTGATTGTTAGTTTTGTATAACCCGAAGGTCCCCAAAAATCTGCTTGTTCAGCACTCCCCCAGTACTGGCCGTATTTACCATAGAACCTCTCCCAATAATCTCCTTTATACCAATCCAATTCCCCGATATGTTTAGGGGTGCCGACACAGAGACCGTACATCTTTCTCCCAGTCCTCTCTACGTCCATATCATTCATCGTAAAGATGTGATCATGTCCGTAAACATTGAGATCGACTCCATTATCCCCCATAAGTTTTGTCAGGGCGACCTGTTCCACGAGGTTGGGATCATTGACAAAATCTCCATAGTCATCGGCATTAAACAGTGGTCCTCTTCCATAGGAATAGCTTGTGTCTCCCTCATTTGATCCTGCCGGCCAGCCCCCAAGCATATGGTGGTCCAGAACAAATTTCCAATCCGCGTCGTACTTTAAGGCCTGTGTCAGCCATTCTTTCTGCACATCCCCTATAGTCCAGTCTTTTGGAGACCGGG
>CAZEWV010000368.1:0-3241 GCA_964516025.1 uncultured Eubacteriales bacterium | reverse complement strand
ACCAAGGCTAGCAACTAGTTTCCCATCAGATAGAAATTTTGGACCATCGAACCATTGCGTTTGAATTGGCATCTGTTTTATGAATTTTCCATCAGTATCTATAACTTGGATAATACTTCGCCCCCAATCATAAATATATAATTCATTATTTGAGCTTAAAGATCCTTTTTCTGGTGCAATAAATTCTCCCGGTCCTTCACCTTTTCTTCCAATTATTTTAAGAAACTTCCCATCTTTATTGAAAATTTTGATATTCGCTGCTTTTTTATCCAAAATATAAATATTACCGACATCGTCTATAACAAGAGAAACAATATTTTGGAACATCTCTTCTTTATGTTTACTAGATTTTCTCTCAATAAATAATTCTTCCTCTATGTTGAATATATTGTTTTTGTAAATAGGATCTTGAGGATTGTAGACAACAGTCACTCCATCCTCCTCCTTGATTGTTCCTTTCCATTCAGCCTTTTGTTGACTGAAAGCTGTATTGATCAAAATGGAGAAAATAAAGACAATTTGAAAGTACTTCCTCATAATGCCCTCCAATTCTTCTCTGCTTTGCTTTCTAATACGACTAACAAAGAAGAGTCGTTTAGTCAAACAATTGTTACTTTTTTTGTGTAGACATTCCTCTGGACAAATCGACTGGGGTGAATCGATAGAATGGGAATCAGGTTGAAAATTAATGTAAATAAATCTATAATAAGAAAGTGGGGTGATACTAACTTTTAAACGTTTCCGAGAGCTGATCCGTAGTAAAGATAAAACTTGAATAAGGGGAAAGAAATGAAACGCCACAGAAGAATTCATTCATTTACTGTAGTCCTTATGGGAATTTTATCGGTTTTTCTTTTTTCCGGTCAAACGAAAAAAGGGATTCAAGGACAAAGAAACCCACAGTATGATGCGGCAGCGGTTGTCAAGCTTGTGACTGTCCGTGTTTTAGATAAGGACGGCCGTCCTGTGACCAATCTTCGGATAGAGGATTTCATTTTATCCGATAACGGCAAGAAAAAAGACATAACAGAGTTCGAGGTTCACACCATGAGTGAAGCAGGGGTGGAAGTCCGCCCTTCAGGTCAGGTTTCCGAGCTGGCTGGAGTGACAAAAGGCATGAACCGGCGTCTTTTCATCTTCCTCGACATTCAAGGAAGCGATGTTAACGGCATGGTCAACGCCAAACAAGCTGCTCTTCACTTTGTGGATACGAAGCTGCAGTCCGGAGATGAAGTCGGGATTATAGGTTTCGCTAGCATGACAGGATTCTTTATCAAAGAATATCTCACCACAGATCACGAAAGAATCCGAAACGCCATCAAGAAAACAAAGGAAATTAGGCAGAGCCTTGGATCTTCATCAAGAGTAGAGTCTAATCAGGGTGGAGTGGCATCCAGAGTTAGCAGTGCTCCAGTAGTTATTTATGGAAATCCGGAAAGATCGGAAGGAAAAGGTCAAGTAGGCAGGGGGGGGGAAATACAATATCGGTTCCCGGTTCCGGCCGTTTCGGGCACAAAGATTTTGTTCCTCGAATGTCTGACTTGGCCGAAGCACTAAAATATATCCCAGGTAACAAGAGCCTCATCCTCTTCAGCAGCAGAAATCTCGGGGCCACAGCAACCAAACTGGGAAAGGAATTTGCCGACGCCAGCACTCCGGTCTACACAATCAACACTCAAAACTGGAAGATATACCGTATCTTAGAGCTTTTCGTCAAGAAGAAATACCTCTGGACAAATCATCCTTTGAAAAAGATGTCCCAAGCCTCCGGAGGAAAATATTTTGCCGACATCTAAGATGTAGAGACAATCTCCAGGGATGTCCATCTTTTGACAGGGAATTATTATGTCCTCGGTTACTATGTCCCTGACACATGGGATGGAAAATATCATCAGATCAAGGTTAAGGTTACAAATCCGGATTTAAATGTTCTGGCTCAAGACGGTTTTTTCAATCCGAAGCCTTTCACGATGTTTTCTGATTTCGAGAAAAAACTCCATTTATACGACCTTGTGTACACCACAAAGCCTGAGACCCTTACTCCCTTTGAAATTCTTCTTGAGCCTCTTTTTATTGCGGGCAGAGAGGAGACAAACTGTGTTCTATTTTCACAGATAACCATCAACGAGAAGACAGGAGTTCCCCCCTCTAATGTTGAAATCTATGCCTTCCTGTTCGATGAAGAGAATGAACCGGTGTTGATGAAGCGGGGAGAGATGGATCTTGCTCCCTTCGATCAACAGAAACTCTACGCTTACTTCACAGCCAACCTCTCTGCCGGCAAGTATGAATGCCGGATCGTGACCCGCGATTTAGAAACAGGAAAGGCCGCTGTGGGAATAATCAACTTTCCTTTTCCAGAGAAAAGCGATGCTCGAATCGTTTTGTCATCCCCTCTCTTGTTTGCCGAAGGACCGGAATCTCAGATTATAAAACTCTCCGAGGAACAGAAGGAAAAGGGAAAAGATGTCTCTCTCAGCAACTTGTATAAATTCCGCCCAAAGAATCACAGCCTGATTGTCAGAGATTTATGGCCCGGGATCAAGAGTTTCCTCGCCGTTTTGCCGGTGAATATTACCGAAGGGACGGCTCCTGAGGTCGAAATTCGCGTTAGGCTCCATCCAAAACCCGACGAAGAGCCGATGGAATTGAAAACAGAGATTTATAATGGTTTTGTGGATTCAGACCAAAATGAATCGCAATTTAAGGTGTATCTCCTTACAATAGAATAAGGAGGGCACTATTGAGGAAAAGAAAGACATACGATGACAATTTCAAAGCGAGAGTAGCATTGGAAGCGATCAAAGGAGAAAAAACGATCTCGGAGATTGCCGGTCAGTTTGAGGTTCATCCCAATCAGATCATCAAATGGAAAAAGCAGCTTCTCGAGAATGTAACCAGTCTGTTTTCAAAAAAGAAGGATCCGGAAATCGAGGAACAAAAAAAGCTTTTGGAGGAGCTGTACAAAAAGATCGGTAAACAGAACATCGAGCTTGAGTTTCTAAAAAAAAAGTACAAACAGCTCCACAGCCTGTAAAGAAGGAATTTGTGGAAAAGGATAACGAGCAATTGAGCGTAAGGTATCAGTGTGGAATTCTCTCTCTTAACCGGTCCTCTCTCTATTATGAGCGGGTCGGGCTTAGCGGGGAGGACGAGAGGATTCTTGAGGAAATGGATAAAATTTACATGGATTTCCCCATATACGGAAGCCGGAGGATGAGCCGGGAGCTGAAGCGAAGAG
>CAZEWV010000367.1:0-3251 GCA_964516025.1 uncultured Eubacteriales bacterium | reverse complement strand
TCTTCACAGGCCTGCTGGGGTGTCCGGCCTTCTTTCATCCGCATGACCATGTAAAAAGAGGAACAGGACTTTATCACATCTTCTCCTCTTCCGGTGGCAGCTGCGGCTCCGACTTCATTATCTACATAGAGCCCGGCCCCAATGATAGGGGAGTCTCCCACTCGGCCGGGAATCTTGTAACTGAGCCCGCTGGTCGTTGTGATTCCCACAATATCACCGTTTTTATCGACGGCCAGGACATTGGTTGTTCCTGTGGTGTAATCGATTTCTGATTCGTCTGACGACTTCAGATCTTTGAGATGTTCGGGAGGTCCCCAGTCATCCCGGTCACTGTGGTTTTCTTTCCAGTTCAACCAGATCTTGCGGGCTTTTTCAGTGAGGAGATCTTCTTCTTTAAATCCCCATTTTTTGGCAAACTCCAATGCATATTTCCCCACAAGCATTACATGGTCAGTCCTTTCCATAACGATCCTGGCCACTGAGCAGGGCGTTTTGATGTTTTCTAAACAGCCCACCGATCCGGCGCTGTAGGTTTTGCCATCCATAATGGATGCATCCAATTGGACGACTCCATGTTCGTTAGGGAGTCCGCCGTAACCGACACTTGTTCCTTCCCCGTCCAGCTCGATAATGTTGGCGGCTTTTTCAACGGCATCCAGTGCCGAACCGCCGCTGGAAAGAATGTCCCAGCCGGCTTCTATGGCTTTTTTTCCTGTTTCATTGGTGTGAGCAACAAGGATCACAGGGAGACTTGATGGGGTTGCTGTTTGAGCAAAAGAAAAATCCCTTGTGATCATTGCCCCTGCCCCTACAGAGAGACTGGTACTAAAAAAATTACGTCTTGAAATCTTTTTCATCGGTATCTATCCTCCTTGAAAAAGTAGAGATTGCTTTTGAACACCGTGATTATAGATGAATTTTCAGAAGAAATGAACTTTTTTCGAGTTTTATCCCTGTTTTCGTTTCCAGTAATAATAGACGGGAATTCCCAGGGCTGTGAAGAGGATTCCGGCGAACGCCTCGACGGGTTTTTCAAACAGCGTGTTGATGAGTATCCCCAGTGATGCCAGGATAAAAATGATGGGGACAACAGGATACCCCCATGTTTTATAGGGGCGGGGAAGATCGGGGAATTTTTTCCGCAGAGTAAATATGGATGCTGCGGCAGCAACCCAGAAAGCGATGGCAATAAACATAGCGAAAGTAAACAGCTGTTCGAATGTTCCGGCCAGAGTGAGGATTGAGGCCCAGATTCCCTGGATAACAACGGCAAATGCGGGTGTTTTGAAACGGGGGTGGACTTCAGAGGCTTTTTTAAAGAAGAGTTTATCTCTGGCCATGGCATAATAAACCCTGGGACCGGCCAGGATGGAGCCGTTAATGGAGCCAAAAATCGAAATGAGAACAACGGCCGAGATCAGGCCACCTATTGATTCACTAAAAAGAGACGTTGTAGCTTGTTCAGCGATTTTGACTTCGCCGATGATTTTGTTCATGGGGAGAGCATAGAGATAGATGTAGTTGATCAGAACATAGAGAACTGTGACACCTATTGTTCCCAAAATCAGCGCTCGCGGAAGGTTGCGTTTAGGATTTTTGATCTCACCGGCGACAAAATTGACATTGTTCCATCCATCATAAGCCCAGGTGACGGCAACAAGAGCCAATCCGAAACCGAATATCATCTGGCTGAAACTCCAGCCTCCGGGATTTAGGGTGAGATTAGGGGCCGTTCCTTTCCCGACGGCAAAACCCAAAACTATGATGGCCGTGACCATACCGATTTTGATAACGGTGAAGAAGTTCTGGATAAGCTTCCCGAAAATAACGCCGATATAATTAAAAAACGAGAGAAGGAGAATCACGGCGACACCGACAAGCTGCCCTGCGGATATACTGAATTGGAAAGATATACTGAAAATTTTCACGGGTTTGCTGAAAATGATACTTTCAATGGAGAGAGAGGGGAAAAATTTGCCGAAATATTCGGCGAAGGCCAGTGCTAACCCTGCGATTCCTCCTGTCATATAGACAAGAAAAAGAACCCAGCCAAAGAGGAAAGCGGCCATAGGACCGTACGCTTCCCTCAGATAGACATACTGTCCGCCTGCCTCGGGCATGGCTGCTCCGAGTTCGGCATACGTGAGAGCGCCGGCAAGAGTGAGGAGGCCGCCGACTATCCAGGCAAGCAGAAGAAGGCCTGTCGAGGGGATGTATTTAGCCATGATGCCAGTCGTGACAAAAATGCCTGAGCCAATGATGATCCCCACCATAACCATGGTCGAATCAAAGAGTCCGAGTTGGCGTTTGAGTTGGAGTTGTTTTGGAGGATCTATTTTTATATCAGGCATATTTACACCCATCCTACCTTTTTCATATTAATGGCACAATTATTTTTTGTTTCATATTTTTGAAATGCATGATTTTGAAAAGGAGGTGAATGTGTATATAATTCTCACGGGCTAATTTTGTTTCAGAAAAAGAGGGACAATGAAACAGATCAAACTTTTTCTACGGAATAACAATATCCTAATTAGATTTGCTGTAATCCTTTTACTCATATTAATCTTTGTGCATTGCTCTCAAAAAAAACCTTATGAAAAGATCGAACCACCAATTGCCAATATAATCCCCGAGAGGATTACTCTTCATGGACATATGCGCATCGACAATTACAGCTGGCTGCAGGAACCGGGCAATCCCGAAGTTATCGAGCATCTAAAAGCAGAGAACGCCTATGGCGAGAAAGTGATGAAACACACAGAAGCACTCCAGGAAACGATTTTTGAGGAGATTAAAGCACGAATAAAAGAGACAGATCTCTCCGTTCCAGAACGCAGAGGCGATTACTTCTACTATGAACGCATGGAGGAAGGAAAGGAATATCCAATTTACGCCAGAAAACGCGGGTTCCTCGAGGCACCAGAAGAAATAATTCTCGATGTCAACGAGCTCGCTCCCGCTCAAGGTTTCTTTGGTTTGGGTCTGCTCATTGAGAATCCGCAACAGGATATTCTTGCCTTTTTTTCTACAACCGATGGGCGGAATATTGGTACAATCAACTTTAAGGACCTCATTACCGGGAAGATGATGGAAGACAAAATCCTGGAAATAAAAGCACGTCCCCATATTATGTCCTGGGCCAACGATAACCGGACATTATTCTATCTCAAGTTTAACATTGAAAGTGGCCGTTTTCATCAAGTCTATCGTCATACTCTCGGTACAAAGTCGTCAGAAGACGTCCTAGT
>CAZEWV010000366.1:0-3263 GCA_964516025.1 uncultured Eubacteriales bacterium | reverse complement strand
GGGAATCGGGGACTTTTCCGAAATACGTGTCGTTGACAATCGGGCCGAGTTCTTGGTCTTCTCCTTCGATAAAGGGAATAACGACAGTCGTTTCAGGGGATGGTGTAAACATGCCCAGGATCCAAATGGAGAGGAGTCCTGTGTCTTTTGTCCAGGGCTTTTCTCCTGAGTTTGTGATCGTATTGATGGATATATAGCCAACTTTGAGAGTGTCTTCTGGAATATTTATATCGAGAGCACTGGCGATCTCATTTTCATTCAGCAGCTTGACTTCCCTGTTGATATCCCCAACAAATTCTGAGCCGGAATAATTGACGAGATGGAAAGGCTGACTAAATACAACACGATCCTGATGCTGCTCGATGATGCTGTAGGATTCAGTGTCAATGACTGGAGGTACCTGCCAGTGTTCAAGATCAAACGGATCTTGTCCCTTAAAAAAGATGGAAAACTGACCTCCCTCTGGGCCCATCCAGAATCGGTCCTCTCCACCAAACACATTGATATGCTCCTGTAATTCTCCGCTGGCAATGAGTTCATGGTTGATCCAGCCGGAGCTGAGTCCGTTGTCTCCCTCGGCCGTACTGGTCATGACGCGTCCCTGCCAGGCAGGAACGATGACCAGCTTTGATGTCTGTGCACTATCCGATAGCTCAATCACATCGACATATGATTTTAAAAACTGCAGTTCCTCTTGATATGACATAATTCCGTCCTCTTTTTGATTTTTTTGGCAGGTGCTTACCAGTAGACAAAATGCCAGGCTGATTAGAATTCCCTTTTTCATGATCTCTCCTTTCCGATAAAGAGATAAAAATGAGGTTTAATGTCAAATATTTAACCTATTTTGCTGTAGGATTTAAAGGATCGAATATGTCGAGTTCGGCGATCGACCACCAAAACCTTCTTGAGTTTCCAATCTGAGTCAGCTTAATGAATTTTGTGTCTTTCTCTGAGATATATATATTTTGAACCAGATCATCCGGAGCTTCGAAAAGTTTTTCTAAAAACTCGGATATCGAATATCCCTTTTCGAGTTCCCTCCATTCTTCACCGTCGTTGGAAACTTCGATCTTAAAATCGATGGCAAAATCATTGGCCGAAGGACCTAACCGCAGAGAAATTTTCATCTCATCTAAAGTCTGATCAAGTTCGAGTAGGATGTAGTCGCCTGTCTTTTTCCATCTGTCGGTGCTCCATCTTGTTTCGAGATTATCATCACGAAGAAGGTTTAAAAGGCCGCTGTGTATGTTGGATTTGATTGTCCAAAGGGAGGTGGGAATTTCCTGCCATGCTGTTGCCGTCTCCTCTTTTTGTACATCAGGGCTTTTGTTGATGCGAAAAATGATGTCTTTCCCGAACTTACTTGAATGTTCCCAAGGCTTCTCAGAAGTGTATTCGAAGATTTGTTCTGTGAAAAGATCATCTGCAAATTGATCATTAATTCTGGCTAATGTATCTTGGACTCTCTGGTTTTTCCACATTTTTGTATGGAAGACGAGATACTTGACATCCAAAGTTTTGAGTATGTTGATGCTGGCTTTGGAGGGAAACGTATTAAAAACCTCTCGGATATAGAAATAAGAAGGGGGAAGAAAACCACTGTATCCATTGACTATTTTTTTTTCGTGAAAGATGGAAAAATACATGTAAACAGATTCCGTTCCAAGAGCTGGAAAAAAAGGAAACTCGAGAAGAGCGAAATCTTCAGGCAAATCGCTCAGCCATTGGTATGTGGGAGGAATCTCTTTTCGAACGGGAACAAAACTTATTTTATGAGGGATGCTCAGGTATTCAATATTTAATAGAAAAAGGACAAGCACTAGAGCCAGAGTTCTGATCTGTTTTTTTCGAAATCTATTTTGGATTTGTTTAAAACCATATCCCGCCATTACAGCCACAGCAAAGAGGACAAAAACCCCGTATCTGGAAGGAGCGCGCAGTCCACTGAATCCGGGAAAATAATCGTAAAACCATGAAAACGGAAGTGTCAGATCCGGGGCGGAGAAACCTAAAAAATGGAATGTCTTGCCGAAAGACAAAAATAATGCCCAGAAAAAAACGATCCACAGAAGATAATACTCCCTCTTTCCTGAATCCTGATTGTTCTTACGCGAAAAGAAGGATACACACATGGACAGTACAATAAAGACCGCCAATCCAAACAGGAAGAGAAGGGTTGGCTTGACTAGGTCATGGGCTGAAAAATTTGTAATCCCGATGTCTATATCAAACCCACCAGTGACAATAATCACAAGGTTGATTATCAAACATCCAGCAAACAGCACTAGAAAAATGAGTCTTATTATAACGGGCAAGTGAAAAAAATGTGTTCTCTTCCGGTATGCGTAAAATCCCGACAAAATAAGTGCCAGAATACCGGGAAAAAGAAAACCCTCAGGAGTTCCCAGGGGAGAAAGCAGTTTTCCCAAGACAATGTTTCTCTTTGAGACGGAAAAGTAATTGCTCAGATCCGCCCCGTCAGCAAGTCCACGGCTGAATCCATAAAATTTCAATAGGGATATATAGGGGATGGAAAACAGAAGAAGAATCACGCCAGCCCCAAACAGAGGGACAATCAATTTAATAAGAAATGACCTGGAAATATCTTTCCTAAACATAATCAGCAAGAGGGGAAGAATAACAATGTACATAGAAATGAGGAAGAGACCATAATAGATGCAGGCCAGTGCCTGAAGAGTGAAGAACACGGAAAAGAGAACAGAAAACTTCAGTTTTTTTTCTCTGAAAAACCTGTGAAGATAATAAAAAGACAGCACAAATAATCCCGAACTGAGAAGCTGCAGCTGAGGAGTATGATTGATATGATATGTGCTGAAGGCAAAAATAATCCCTGCGACAATGCCGGCAGAAGAATTGGCGGATAAATATCTTACAAGAAGGAACATGGCGTAGGCACAGAAAATTAACGAGCATATGAAGAGGATGTTGTAAATCAGAATTGGATTTTTAATAAAAAGAGTTAGAGGAAGAGAGAGGACTGCTTGGGGGAAGAGATGCTCGGAAAAGGAAATGATGTTTTCTGAAGGAAAGAAAACATTTCCATTAAACATCTGTGAAGGACCGGACAGAATATTGCTTTGAATCCAGGACAGAATCCAAGTATTAAGCAGGGGGTCGCCTGTGTCATGCACCGAATTAGCAGGATGGAGGGATAGGGGATAGAGTTGAAGAAGTGCAAGCAGAAAGAATATAAAAAGGGCAACGGCTTGAATTTTTGTCTCAGATTTCATTGATTGTTA
>CAZEWV010000365.1:0-3270 GCA_964516025.1 uncultured Eubacteriales bacterium | reverse complement strand
CATCCTCGCCAGATGGTTTAAAAACAAGGAACTGGCCCTCTCCTTTGGCATTGCGCTGATGGTGAGTCGATTGGGAAGTTTATTTGCCTTAAACACAGGGCAGGTGTTCACCAATTTCTTCGGGACTTACCGGGCGGCCCTCTTCGCGGCCGTTATTGCCTGTGTCATTTCTCTTCTCGCCAACATCATTTACATCTTTATGGACAAAAAAGGAGAAAAAGTCCTCAATCTGAGAAAAGAAAGCATCGAAGAGAAAATCGTTTTTAAAGACATCAAAATGTTTAAACCTTCATTTTGGTATGTCACTTTTCTCTGCGTGACTTTTTACTCGGCGATTTTTCCTTTTGTTGCCTTCGCTCCAACTTTTTTCAGTGAAAAATGGGGCATCGCTGGGGTTCCCGCATCTTCCGGAGGTTTTTTAGCCCAAGTTTTCAACAGTTTTCTTCACATGTTTAACACCACAGGAGGCATCGCTTCAATTATCATCTTTGCCTCAATGATTCTGGCACCGTTTGCCGGAAAACTTGTCGACAAGATCGGAAAGAGAGCCACTCTGATGATTTTTGGTTCGCTTATCATGATCCCCAGCCATGCGCTGATGGGTCTCACGAAAATCTGGCCCGTTTACCCCATGATCGCTCTAGGTGCCGCCTTTGTGCTCGTTCCTGCGGCCATGTGGCCGTCCGTGCCTCTTATAGTCCGTAAGGAGCGTGTGGGAACGGCCTTTGGGGTTATGACAGCCATACAAAGCATAGGCCTTGCCTTATTTCCCTGGCTTATCGGGCTTTTACGCAGCCTCACAAAGAGCTACACGGCCAGCATGCTGATGTTTGCCAGCCTGGGATTCGTCGGCCTGATTTTTGCCCTTCTGCTCAAAAGAGCGGACGCCCGCGAAGGCGGAGGTCTTGAAAAAAGCAGCAAATAACAAAACTTGTCCTCACTGCGATGGTCCTTTAGATAAAGAGGATATCACATGTCCGGCTTGCGGAAAGTTGTACTGGCAGCCGGATTCTTTGCCCCATGCTGAAATGGCTGAACAGGAAACCGAAGATGACGTTATGGGCTGTCTTCCAGTTTTTTTCTGGCCCTTATTGATCTCCCTTGCTGTAACGTCGATCCTTATCTTTTTGGGATTTATCATCCACGTTTTCATTAATTTCGAGGCTAACCAGATCAAAGTCATCTGGATCCTATGTTCGGCTGCAGCCGGAGGGCTTGTTTATATGATCATCGTAAAGAAAAAAAAGAAAAGCCCTAAAACTCTTTAAGAATGAAAATCCTGACTTGAGCGTTGGTCTGAAATCTGATAAATAACAATCACTCGAGCGTATTTGAATTTTGGATTGAAAGGAGAAAAAACATGGCTTTACGTCACATTAGGTCAAAAGGATCTGCTGCAATTTGGATATTTATTTTCCTCTTTCTTGTCGCAGTTCTGTTTTTTGGAGGAGCTTTTGCACTTTATCATTTTAAGGGCGGAAAAAATATCACCATCAAAGACATCAAAGCCTATGAAAAGATCATCGGATTGGAATTCTCCAAGGATGAGCGCAAGATGATTCTGAATGGATTTCAGAGATCCCCCGACAGATATAAAGAACTCCGAAAAATCGAAATCCCAAATTCGATTCCACCCGCAATTCTTTTCAATCCATTGGTTCCCGGTTATAAAGTGGAGAAGGAACGGAAGCCCTTCCGATACACAGCCGAAAAAAGCATCACCGTCCCTGAAAATTTTGAGGATCTGGCCTTTTATCCAGTAACGGCCTTGGCGCAGCTCATCAAAAGCAAAAAAATCTCATCCGTTCAGCTGACCGAGCTCTATCTCAACCGGTTAAAAAAATACGGCCCCATTCTGGAATGTGTAATCACATTGACTGAAGACCTGGCTATGGAGCAGGCCAAAAGAGCCGATGAGGAGATCGCAGCCGGAAAGTACAGAGGCCCCCTCCACGGTATCCCCTGGGGTGCAAAAGATCTCCTCTCGACCAAGGGAATCAAGACAACATGGGGAGCCGCCCCCTACAAAGATCAGATATTCGACATGGATGCCACTGTTGTCAAACGCCTGGAAGAGGCGGGCGCCGTTTTGGTGGCTAAATTGACCATGGGCGCTCTGGCTATGGGAGACGTGTGGTTCGGGGGTCGGACAAATAATCCCTGGAATATCGAACAGGGTTCGAGCGGCTCTTCGGCCGGATCGGCGGCAGCCACATCCGCCGGCCTCGTCGGTTTTGCCATAGGGACTGAAACACAAGGATCGATTGTGTCTCCCTCATCCAGATGCGGAGTGACCGGTTTGCGGCCCACTTTCGGCAGGGTCAGCCGCTACGGAGCCATGGCACTAAGCTGGAGCATGGATAAAATCGGACCGATCTGCAGGACAGTAGAGGACTGCGCTCTGGTTTTTCAGGCCATTTCCGGCCAGGACGACAAGGATTTAACGGTTGTCGATCTTCCTTTTAACTGGGATCCTGAGATGGATTTGAAAACGATCAAGATCGGCTACTTAAAGAACGCCTTCGACAGGGAACCAAGAGAGGGAAATGAAAGGGACAAGAAAGCCATTGAAGAAAATAAAAAGGCCTTAGACGTTCTCCGTTCTCTGGGAATTGAACTTATTCCTGTCGATCTCCCAGAATTTCCGACACGGAGCATCAGTTTCATCCTCTCTACAGAAGCCGCGGCGGCCTTTGACGAGCTGACAAGGAGCAATCAGGACGATCTTCTCGTCAGACAGAGAAGAGGCGCATGGCCTGGCACCTTCCGACAGCAACGATTTGTCCCCGCTGTCGAATATATCCAAGCCAACAGAGCCAGAGTCCAACTCATGCTGGAAATGGCTGAAAAAATGGAAGGGATCGATGTCTTCATCGCGACGAGTAGAACAACAACCGGCCTGACGAACCTGACCGGCCATCCGGCCGTGGTTGTCCCGAATGGATTCAGAGACAACGGAACGCCGACCGCCATTTTATTTATCGGAAACCTCTTCGCCGAGGCCAAAACCCTCCGCGTAGCCAAAGCCTATCAGGATGCCACAGGTTATCATCTCAAACATCCGGACTTAGACAAACTTAGTAAAGAAAAAGAAGAATAATGATACGGAAGAGTACTTAACCTGGATTAGTCACGTGTCAAGAATGCCACAGATGCGAGGCGTCGACGTATGAAGCTGTACTCTTGTACCGCAAATGCGTCGCAACAAAGCAGATGGGTATTATTGACTCGCCCCCTTGGGGTAAAAAATGTTGATTATGGATAAAAAGT
>CAZEWV010000364.1:0-3280 GCA_964516025.1 uncultured Eubacteriales bacterium | reverse complement strand
CGGAGGGGTCCCCCCTTCATCCCAAGCAGAAGAAAACGAAGCGTGATTTCTAATCGACTTGCTAGATTACAGAACTCGTTCTTAAAATCATGGAAATGGGGATGCAACATAACGTCTCGGGCTCCAAGATGGTTTTGAACCGGTTCCTTTTGTTTGCTATAATTCAAGTGGAATGAAAAAAATCATTTTACTCCTGATAGTGACGGCGGCGGTCGCTTTTGCCCAAACGGCCGAAGATGTGGCTCAAAAAACAGAAACGCATCTCCGTTCATACCGAACGCTACAGGCAAATTTTGTACACCTGTATTATTCTTCAACAGTGGCCACTCCACTCAGGGAAACAGGAACATGTTATTTCCAAAAACCCGGCCTCATGAAATGGCACTACCAAAAACCCGAAGAAAAAATCTACCTTTTAAAGGATTCCATCATCGAATCCTATTTCCCGGAAGACAACCAGCTCCTCCGGAGCACTTTTACACAGGAAGATGAATCCGATATACTCCTGCTCCTGTCGGGGAAACAGGGATTACTGGAGAATTTCACGGCTGAGTTCAGCCCCTTTCCTACTGAAAACACCGATGTACTACAGATCAAACTGACGCCCAAAAATGAGGATGACGAAAACTTTATTCTTCTCGAAATCGGCTCAAAAACATGGATGATTCGAAAGGCCGTTTTTTTTGACTGGGCAGGAAATAAATCGGAATTCCACTTCAACCGGATTCGGCTCGACACCTCTCTTCCCAAAAAGACCTTCGAGCTTAAAGTGCCCAATGGAACAGAAATCATAACTGATATCAAAAAGGACACTTAACCTGGATAATTCATAAAAAATGTCGATATTTCACTTAATACTTGTAATATTGATATTTTTTATGGAGTATTCAGGCTGGGTGGCCTCCAAAACTTTTTTCTCTAAAATGCGTATAATCTAAGGAGGACAGGACGTCCTCAATGAATGAAGATATCGCACTTGTTCAAAAGGCTCTGAAAGGTGATAAAAAGGCATTTGAAATGATCATTCAAAAGTATCAAACTCCTCTTGTCAACTATGTCGGACGCATGGTCAAAGAAAATGAACTTGCACGAGACATCTCACAAGAGGTGTTCATCAAAGCCTTTTCTTCCCTGCACTCTTTCCGGCAGGAATACAAATTCAAGACCTGGCTTTTTAAAATCGCATCGAACTCCGTCATCGATTATTGGAGGAAGAAAAAAATCGATGCTTTTTCGATCGACCAGCAGTACAATCTGGATGGAGATTCTGTTCCCTTCCAAATTCCATCCAAAGATCGATCGGTAGATAAAACTCTAGAACTCCATGAAGTTCGAGAAAGAATTGAAGAAGTGTTGGACAAGCTCCCGGCAAGTCTTAAAGAATTGTTCGTTTGGAGGCACATCAACGACCTTAGCTATGAAGAGATGGCAGAAATAAAGGGAATTCCCGTGGGAACTATTAAAAATAGAGTATTTCAAGCCAAAGAAATGTTGCGCAAATATATGGAGAAAAACAGATGGGATGCCTGACAATTGCACAGATTTATCTCTTTATTGAGAATGAGCTGGCCGTGGATGAAGTCCGGAAGATCCAAAAACATCTGCGCACTTGTGCAAAATGCCGGAATGCCGTTGAAGAGAGACGGATTCTAGTCCAGGCCGCAAACACCCTTCCTCAATTTGAACTCCCCCCCGACTTCACAGAGCAGGTAATGGCAAAAATTTTCCCAAGCAGAATTCCCCTTCGTGTTTGGATTAGAGTTGCCGCCGGCGGACTGTCTGGCTTGACTTTTGCTTTCTTTCTTTTCTATGTACTTTCCGGGAAAAATCTTGCTGATCTTTTTGTCAGCATCAATAAATTTTTACTGCCTGCGCTACGCACTCTATCCACTGGAGCCGTGAAGGCTTTTAAGCTGGTATGGCATCTCATAAACATCATCGCTCAATTTTTAGATTTCGCACTCAAAGGTTTTGGAAAACTGACAACAATCCTGAGTCCAGAAATCCAGATCGGCATCATCACTCTGACTCTTATTACCTCCACACTCATCTTCCTCACCGTGAGAAAAAAACTCATGTTTGGAGAAAAAACATGAAGATAAAAGTAATTCTTCCCATGGTCTTCCTTTTTCTGATTTCCGGACTTTCTCCCTTGAACGGCCAAGGATTAATTCTGCAAAAAAATATCACCGTGGAAGAACATGATGTTCAGGATAATGTAATCTCTTTTGGAGGAACAATTCTTGTCAAGGGGACAGTCACCGAAAATGTGATCGCCTTTGGTGGAGACATCATCATTGAAGGAGAAGTCGGTGTCGCTGTTGTCGGATTCGGTGCGAACATCGTATTAAAATCGTCGGCTGAGATCAAAGGCGACGTTGTATCCATCGCCGGAAAACTCGACAAGCATCCAGGGGCTTTTGTCAAAGGGGATACCATGACCTTCTTCTTTGACACACCGAAAGCCTTCAAGGGAATATTTGATAATGGGCTTGCCGGATTGATCCCCATCATTTTGATCTTCAAACTCATCTCTCTTGTTTTCTGGTTGATTCTTGCTATCCTTCTCGCCATATTATTTCCCCGGCAGACAATGATGGCCTCAACTCAACTGCGAACAGCCTTCTGGCCAACTTTTGGTGTCGGGTTTTTAAGCATTATTGTTTATACGGGGCTCATTATCTTTTCTGCCGTATTAACACTCGTGTTGATTGGTATTCCTATACTCATAACACTTATCACTTTGGGGATTGTCGTTAAAATCTTCGGCCGGATTATTATCTTCTATTTTTTCGGAGAGAGTTTGATGCGAGCCTTCAATAAGAAGAATCCCGCCACCATCGCTACTGTGCTTTTCGGCTTCCTTTTGGTCAGCTTTATCACATTGATCCCAATTATTGGTTCACTCTTTTCGGCCCTGATCAGCATCATGGGATGGGGGATTATCATCCGCACAAAATTTGGTACGACAGAAAATTGGTTGAAGAAAAAACAACCTGTCTCCATTCAAACAGAATAGAGTTGACCTGAATTATTCATAAAACTGCCGACAACTTCATTTATACTCAATGATATCCACTTGATAGAATAATCTTAGCATTATCCATGAACACCACTGTATTTGTTGTCCAAACAATAATAAATGTCGATATTTTTATGAATAATTCAGGCAGGTAGTCTATATTTCTAAGATCTCTTTTTCTTTGGCTTTGGCGAATTCTTCTATTTTCTTTGAGTATTCGTTGGTGATTTCCTGAAGTTTGTCATATCCCCAAAATTT
>CAZEWV010000363.1:1830-3280 GCA_964516025.1 uncultured Eubacteriales bacterium | reverse complement strand
GAGATTGTGGTCCACATACTGGACCGAAAGCTCTGTTTGAATTTCGTCCAGTCCTAAAGCCTCAAACTCCAGCATGGCCATTGTCCCAGTAGCATCCTGCATCAAAGTCTGATCTATGGAAATACAGATATTCGTCCCCGCAATCAATTCCCCTTGAACCAGATGCGCTTTGAGTATTTTATATGCAAGGTTCATTTCTCTCTCCAGCGGTCCTCACTGACCTTGACTTGTAAATCTATGAAATTTATAGTAAAGCAAATATCCATAAAAAACAAATTTTGGAGAATCATTTGATCCACGCATTCGATGCGGTAATTATTGGGGCCGGCGGAGCAGGGCTCTATGCCGCGCTTGAAGCTAGCCAAACAGCCAAAACAGCCGTTATTTCCAAACTTTATCCGATTCGTTCTCACACAGGAGCCGCTCAGGGGGGAATTAGCGCCTCTCTTGGCAACATCGAAGAGGACAAACCGGAATGGCATGCCTTTGATACAGTTAAGGGAGGAGATTATCTGACCGACCAGGACGCCGCTTTGATTCTCGCTGAAGAGGCGGTCCAGGCTGTTTATGATTTAGAAAACCTGGGACTGCCCTTCAACCGCACGCCAGAAGGCCGTATCGACCAGAGGCGTTTTGGCGGACACACAAGAAACTTCGGTGAATCAGCCGTACGGAGAGCATGCTATGCCGCAGACCGGACCGGACATATGATTCTTCAGACACTCTACCAGCAGTGCATCAAAAACAACGTCACTTTCTTTGATGAATTCCATATTATTGATGTCCTCCTTGAAGAACAACGATGTTTTGGAGTTGTAGCCCTTGAGCTGCGAACGGGTGAAATCCATATATTCCACTCCAAGGCCGTGCTTTTTGCCACAGGAGGCACGGGGCGGATGTTCCGGATCACATCCAATGCCTATGCCAATACCGGAGACGGGCCAGCTCTATTATTAAGAAAAGGAGTGCCGCTGGAAGACATGGAGTTCTACCAATTTCATCCCACTGGTATCAAAGGAATGGGGATCCTTATCACTGAGGGCGTCCGCGGAGAAGGTGGAATCCTTCGAAACAAAGAGGGTGAGCGTTTTATGGAGCGGTACACACCCACTCTCCTCGACCTGGCTCCAAGGGATATCGTGTCTCGTTCCATCGTGCAAGAAATAAGAGAGGGCCGCGGGATAAATGGGGACAGAACAATCGAAGACTATGTCCATCTCGATGCCACACATCTAGGGAAAGACACTATTGAAGCCAAACTTCCGGATATCGCGGATTTCTGCCGAACATATTTAGGGATCGATCCGGCAGATAGCCCCATTCCCGTCCAGCCGACTGCCCACTATGCTATGGGAGGCATTCCGACCGACATCCATGGGAGAGTGCTGAAGAATGGGGAGGGGCATTTGTATGAAGGTTTATATGCAGCGGGTGAATGCGCCTGTGTCTC
>CAZEWV010000363.1:0-1730 GCA_964516025.1 uncultured Eubacteriales bacterium | reverse complement strand
ATGGTTGACCAAAGTCGATTTTTTGAACATTACCGCCATGTTAAACCTTATTTTGTCAACAATGAACCGGTCAAAGAAAAAGAACGGATTCAATCTCAAGAGGAAAGAGAACTCTTCGATGACGGAACAAAATGCATCCTCTGTGCGGCCTGTTATTCGGCCTGCCCGGTTGTAAGAGGGATCAATCCCAGCTTCCTGGGCCCGGCGTCAATCGTTCAAGCAGAACGTTTCATCGATGACAGCCGGGATGAAGGTTTTGAAGAAAAGGTTCCTGTGCTCGATTTCCCGGATGGAATCTGGCCCTGCCAGAATTTTTATCAATGCACGCGCGTCTGTCCACGGCACATAAAAATCACTCAACTGATCAATAAGACCAAGGAAAAAATCGTCAAATACCGCACATCACGCGGAGAAAAAGTCCACGATTTGAAATAATTATATTTTTTAATTTGATTATTTTTTCTTTTTGGGCTCCGGTTTGCTGTCGGGAAGATAATATCCTTCTCTCGATAACAAATGATCAAGGTTGGCCACTCCGTAGACAACCACAGCCGTAACTATGGACGTGTGTTCTTGGTATTCAGGAATACTTTTCTGGTAATAATCATTTTCCGTGTGCCAGATTTCCCGGTAGCTGAAGTCATATCCTTTAGGATCAGCCGTTGTAAACCTCATGGTTGGCACCCAGTTCATGGAAAAGACTGAAGAATCAGTCCCCCCGGGACGTTTTGATCTTTCTCTGGGTTTTCTTTTTATCATTTCAAACGGGAAATCCGGATTAATACCGTTTAACGGCTGACATATTTTTTCCATATCGTCCCACATGGCTTCGGATACACGGATTCCGGTTGTCACTGTGGGACCGCCATCCCGGTTGAACATATTGGATATTTTGGGCAATCGGTCTTTAAATTTTTCAACCCAGTGACCGGCACCAAGAATACCAAATTCCTCCCCGGCCCAGAGACAGACCAGGATAGTGCGTTTGGGTTTCCCTCCGGCCGCCAAAATCAAACGTGCTGCTTCCATAGCCGGAGTCAACCCGGATCCATCATCAACAGCCCCCGTGGCCACATCATAGGAATCCAGGTGTCCTCCCATTAAAACATATTCGTCAGGGTATTCGGTGCCGGGAATAATACCAAAAACATTAAAATATTTCACCGGACCCATCTTAAAATAATTGCGGATATCAAATTCCAGCTCCACTCTCTGGCGTTCAATAATCATCTGCTTGATTTCCGCAAATTGATGCTCATCCAGTTTGATATCACATGTTGTGGGCAGGTCATCCCATGATGTCCATTCCTTCACGTCCCGGTTATAGGTCGCGTTGATGGGTACTGTGGCTGAAGCGATAACACCCAGAATCCCCGCGCTTACTAATTTATCCAATTTGGCCTTGGCTTCTTTCCTATCTAAATCCCTCTGCTTTCTCCGTTCATCCGGAGTCATCTTTTTCCTTTTTTCCAATTCTTCTGCATCCACTTCAGGAGGATCGAGGAGAACCCATGCCCCCTTCAATTTCTTTTTCATCCTCTGGAATCGGTTGTCATTTTGGGGCTCCAAAACCGCATGTCCAACCTGCCGGCCTCGGGTTCCGGATGAATAAGAGGGAGTGGCAAAGTGGAGATGCATGGATTTTGGGGATGTCATTTTTCCGAACCAGGGGCCCCTGTTAAAACCAACCGCAAGGGTACCGGCTTCATCATATTCGACTTCCATACCCC
>CAZEWV010000362.1:0-3300 GCA_964516025.1 uncultured Eubacteriales bacterium | reverse complement strand
AATTTTTTCACCTTTTTGGCCACTACCAATGACCGGGCGAAACTTCCCGCCAGAGGAAACTCTAAAGCGAAGCGCCATGATCTGCGACAGGTTGGCCTTGCTCTTCTGGTGACGCGAGATTTCCAGATTCCTGTCCTTCATCATGTCTATGAAGGCAACATCCCAGATGTCAAACTCTTCCCCATGATCTCACGCCAGTTGATTGATCGGTTCAGACGTATTTCTGGAGAGTGCAGCGAGTCGACACTGGTATTCGATAAGGGGAATGTTTCCGAAGAAGCGATGGAGCGACTGATTGTAGAAAAAGTTCATTTCACGGCTGCACTTTCGGCTAATCGGGCACCGGAGTTATTAAGTGTAGAGAGTGATCGATTCTCCGACATCCCGGAACTGTCTGGGACACGCGCTTACAGTACGAAACACACAATCTGGGGAAAGGAGTGCCAGGCGGTTGTTGTCTATACGGAGAGCTTTTTCACCCAACAACTCCATGGTGTGACCCAAAACCTGGTGAAGTCTCAGAAGAAGCTTGCGGATCTGAAACACCGCCTCGGCAAGGATCACAGCCGGGGGAAAAAGCCGGAGCTTGGGAATGTGCGAAAGCAGATCCAGCAAATCCTTTCGGTTCAATTCATGAGAGATATTCTCAAGGTCAAAATCCAAGACAAAGGAGCTCTTCCGGATTTTACCTATGCGGTGG
Organism: uncultured Eubacteriales bacterium; assembly: GCA_964516025.1. Taxonomy (GTDB): domain Bacteria; phylum Acidobacteriota; class Aminicenantia; order Aminicenantales; family Aminicenantaceae; genus JAUWVG01. The sequence goes on along the minus strand of CAZEWV010000362.1, from coordinate 2,600 downwards.
ATCATTCCGCTCTCCAAAATTTGAGCGATCAAAGGCTGGGAAAAACCGTATTGGTTACAGATAATCTGGATTGGCCGCCTCACCTGGTCATAGAGTCCTATCGCAATCTCACCTATATCGAAGAGGCCTTCAAAAACATGAAGAATGTAGATTTCCTGCGCTGGCAGCCGGCTTATCATTGGACGGATCAAAAACTTAGGGTGCACGGATTTTATTGTGTTCTGGCCTTACTGCTTTGCAGCCTGGCTCATAAGACCATTCTGGAGGCTGGAATAAAGATCACCATCCCTGCACTTCTCAAAGACCTCTCCTCTATTCGAGAGGTTGCACTCCTTTATCCCCCAGGAACACATCAAAAAAGTCAGATCACTGTAAGCCGGATGTCCTCCAGGCAGAAGAGGCTGGCCCAACTCCTTGAAGTCCAAGATGTTGTCATAGGTGGGTAATACATCACCAGTACCCTAATTATAATGATTACAGCCGGTTACAGAATTTTCATGGAATAAAACGGAAAGTCAGGCTAGCGAATTAGGAGGAAGCTCGGTGGCGTAATAACAGCCCAAAACGCCTTTATTATCCTATCCTACCCTATTTTTATGCCATAAAAAGCCACAATTTAGCCACAATTTTATGGTACACAACTTGACAGTCTTACTATTATGGAATATATTCCTAAATAGTTTAACTATTACGGAGGAAGCTCCTAAGGTGAAAAAAGTAAATCGAATTCTAAATATAGACATTCCTCAAGGAAAGTCTGCATTTTTGTGGGGACCGAGAAAAATAGGAAAATCATTTTATCTCAAAGATGTATTTCCAAACAGCATAATATATGATTTTCTAAAAACTGATCTGGTTTTGGAATTCTCCAAGAGGCCTTCGTTGTTGAGAGAGCAAATCCTAGCTAAAGATGAAGGAATTCTCAGGCTTCCGATCATCTTAGATGAAGTCCAAAAGGTCCCTCAGATATTGGATGAGGTGCACTGGTTGATCGAAAATAAAGGGCTGAGTTTTATCCTTTGCGGATCAAGTGCAAGGAAGCTGAAAAGAGGGAAGGCGAATCTCCTTGGAGGCAGAGCTTGGAGATACGAGATGTTCCCACTGGTGACGAGTGAGCTTGGGGATGTAGAACTGCTGAGAGCCTTGAATCAGGGCATGATTCCTGACCATTATTTAAGGGATAACTATCAAAAATCATTGCATGGTTATGTTCGTGATTACTTGAAGGAAGAAGTTTTCGATGAAGGTCTCACACGCAACATTCCGGCGTTTGCTAGGTTTTTTGATGCTGTTGGATATTCACATGGGGAATTAACGAATTTTTCGAATATCGCCCGGGACTGCGGAGTTGATGCCAAAACAGTAAAAGAATATTACCAGATACTTGTTGACACATTACTGGGTCGGATGGTGGAGCCCTTTAAAAAGAGACAATCCCGCCAAGTCATCACAAAAGCACCAAAATTCTATTTGTTTGATGTTGGCGTTGCTGGGAGTATGGTAAAGCGGTATATACCGGAAGAAAGGGGTGAATATTTCGGGAAAGCTTTCGAGCATTTTATTTTTACAGAGATAGCGGCTCATTCTTCATATAGTGAATTGGATTACAAAATAAATTTTTGGAGAACTAAGTCAGGCTATGAAGTTGATTTCATTCTTGGTGAGGGAACGGTCGCTATCGAAGTAAAAGGAACAAACTGTGTCGAAAATAGAGAGATGCGAGCACTCAACGCATTCATAGATGAATATGCTCCACAGAAAGCTTTTATTGTCTGTAACGAAAAGGCGGAACGTGTGCATGCACAAATTAAGATTATTCCTTGGGGAAAATTCCTCGAAGATCTTTGGGGGGGAAGGATCATAGGATAAGGAATAAAGTTATGAATTTGGTGTGAATATGGTGGGCGATAAGGGATTTGGTGGGAAATCCAATCGACTCTTTTCGCCGTATTGAATCCGCTTTCTGGTACATACAATATTTTCGAATAAGCTAATATGATTGACAAAAAGGTGAAATTTATTATAGATAAGAAAAGAATTTTTTCGACTCAAGGTAGATATTTTAATTAATAGAGTACGAATCCTGGTTTTTTGTGTATGTCTTTGTCTAGTGCTAAATGAATGCAAGAAGACTCCAAATACACCAGAGCAACCTACGACAACGACTACGACGACGTCAACAACAAGCACGACTACATCAGTCCCACCACCACCACCTCCTCCATCAACTGCCCCATCAGCACCTCCTCCACCGGGATTAATATTCTAACACGAAGCAATATCTACATATCCGTCAGGTCAATACGACGCTTGTTTTGACATGAAAAAAACTTTCCTATAAAATAGTAATAGAGTTGATATGATTCATTTTAAATACTCATCTTATTTCTTGAAATCAAAGCTCTATCTCCTCAAATACATGAACCGCTTTAGCGGCCTGTAAATCCTGCCTTTTTCCTCTACACCGATCTTCTTAATAATTTTCTTTCTGTATATTCTAAAGATGAAACGACTTTCAAGGAGAAAAAAATTGAAAAAGAAAACGAAAATCATTGTTCTCGGATCAGGTCTCGTAGGCGCTCCCATGTGCATTGATCTTG
>CAZEWV010000361.1:0-3309 GCA_964516025.1 uncultured Eubacteriales bacterium | reverse complement strand
ATCGTTAAAACATTTAATGGAAAGCTTCCGATGGCGGTTGTGTCTGGCGGAACCCGGATCAATGTCCTAATGACATTAGAATTGATCGGTCTGGATGACCTGTTTGAGGTGATATTAACAGCCGATAATCATGTCAAACCGAAACCGGCCCCTGATATTTTGATTGAAGCCGCGTGGCAGCTCAAACTTCATCCCGGTGACTGCCAGGTCTTTGAGGATGGAGAAATCGGACTGGAAGCCGCACGTGCTGCCGGTATGATCGCTACAGATATCCGGCCATTTCTTTGAATACCTTTCATTCAAATTCGATTCCTCCTCTTTTTATTCCTTATTATTAGTAAAAATTATCATCCGCTTATTTTTTTTACCAGAATTTTGATGATAGAATAGACAAAAATCGAAAAAAAATGGAAGAAGGAGAAGAATAGATGAAAAAAATACATATCTTTTTGATGGCTGTATGTATTTCTGTTTGGCTGCTTTCCGGTTTCTCCTGCCAGAGGAAAACTCGGGTCGACTATCCCTATCAGCCGGTCACGTTCACCTCTGTCCATTTCAGCGACAATTTCTGGCTGCCAAGACTCGAAACAAACAGGAAAGTGACTATTCCTTTTGCCCTGGATCAGTGTGAAGAGACTGGCCGCCTCAAGAATTTCGAAATTGCCGCCGGGGCAGCAGAAGGAGAATTCTGCAGTATTTATCCTTTTGACGATTCCGATGTTTATAAAATCATCGAAGGTGCTTCCTATGCGTTAAACATCCGGCGCGATCCTGAGTTAGAAGGAACTCTGGACGAGCTCATTGAAAAAATTGCCACAGCCCAGGAGGAGGATGGATATCTCTATACTGCGCGGACGATCGAACAAGATCCTCCCGTCCAGTGGACGGAAGGAGCCCGCTGGTCCAACCTCTATCTCGGCCACGAACTCTACAACATGGGTCATTTTTATGAAGCGGCCGTGGCCCATCATCTGGCAACAGGGAAGAGAAACATGCTGGATTTAGCCATAAAAAATGCGGATCTGATCACAAATGTGTTCGGCCCCGGGAAAAAAGTCGGAGTCCCAGGTCATCAGGAGATTGAAATCGGACTTGTCAAACTCTATCGTATCACCGGAGATCAAAAGTACTTGGATTTGGCAAAACACTTTCTCGACGAAAGGGGAAGAGAAGAGGGGAGAGAGCTTTTTGGACAATATTCACAGGATCATGCCCCGATTCTGGAACAGGATGAGGCTGTCGGACATGCCGTAAGAGCCGCCTATATGTATTCTGGTATTGCTGATGTGGCGGCTTTGACCGGAGATGCCGGTTACATCCGGACGGTTGACCGAATCTGGGAGAATGTGGTGTCAAAAAAGATGTACATCACTGGGGGGATAGGAGCCAGGGGAGGGGGGGAGGCCTTTGGCCCCAACTATGAACTCCCCAATGCATCCGCCTACGCAGAAACCTGTGCAGCCATTGCCAATGCATTCTGGAATCACAGGATGTTTCTTCTGCATGGAGATGCCAAATATATCGATGTTCTTGAGAAAGTGATCTACAACGGTATGCTTTCGGGTGTAGCCCTCAGCGGGGATTTATTTTTCTATCCCAATCCTCTCGAGTCCTTTGGCCAACATGAACGCAGCTCCTGGTTTAACTGCGCCTGCTGCCCCTCCAATATTTCACGGTTTATGCCCTCAATTCCGGGCTATGCCTATGCTCAGAGGGGAAAAGCGCTCTATATCAACCTTTTTGTGGACAGCGAGACGGACATTGTAATGAATAATAATAATATTTCAGTCATCCAGGAGACCGGGTATCCCTGGGAGGGAAAGGTCCGGATCAGACTTGAGCCGGAATCTGATATGAAATTTACCGTCCATGTTCGTATCCCCGGTTGGGCTTTAGAACAACCAGTTCCCAGTGATCTCTATCACTTTATTGATAATATCGATAAAGCTCCTACTCTTATGGTTAATGATGAAACAATTTCTTTAAGCACAGACAAAGGGTATGTGCCCATTCAGAAGACCTGGAAAGCAGGGGACACCATCGAATTGAATCTGCCTATGCCGGTCAGGCGAGTGGAGAGTCACAATGAAGTGAAGGAGAATAGAGGAAAGATCGCTCTTGTCAGAGGTCCGATCGTTTACTGTGCCGAATGGCCAGATAATGGAGGCCATGTCAGCAATCTTGTCTTATCGGATGATGTTGAGCTTTTGACCGAGATACGGGGCGATTTGCTCAACGGTGTCACTGTAATCAACGGGCAAGCTCTGGCTTTGTTTGGATCTGAGGATGAAAAAACAGTTCGTAGGGTAACACAGAAATTTACGGCGATCCCATATTATGCCTGGGCTCACCGTGGGCCGGGTGAGATGGCGGTCTGGCTTTCGCGGGAGGAAGCCCTGGCCCGGCCTTTACCGGAATCCACCACAGCTTCGACAAGCCGTAAATGACCATTCGCATCCCACTTCCAACAATCAACGACTGTTTCTGAAGTCCAGGTCTACTGGTTTGATGACACGGGACAGGGGGAATGTCGTTCACTTTCGAACCCATCACCACATCTGCTCTCCGCCTGGAAATTCAGCTCCAGGAGGATTTTTCCGCAGGCATTATAGAATGGAAAGTGAAGTAAGGACAGCACACAGAAGCTGTAGTTGCTAAGTCTTACTTCACCTTTGAAAGAAAACGGTGACTAATCCCAACAATCGAGCGTTTTCCTTTGCACAATGAGATCGGCAAAAGGAATGATGGTGATATTGCCCGGATAGGAAGCGCAAAAGGGATTATATACTTGGTCCGCAAAGATAATGTCGTGATAGACTTTATCTTTTTTGAGGCTGTTCTTGAGCGATGAGGTGAAATAATCATCCTTGTAGATGTGTGTGATGTGTTCAGCATCTATTGGAGTTGTTCTCAAATCTCGTGGTATTGAGATGGAAAAGTTCTTCGAAATACCGTTTGTTCTGGATGGACAGAATTCCGAGGCTGAAGACTTGGATCGCAATCACAAGGATGAAACCTCCGATCAAAAATGCATGAGGTCTGGCTCTAAAGACCTCTGCCACAGCCATAGTGAAGCGGTCGTCAAAATACCCGCCCGTCGATTGAATAGTCGAGTAGATGGAGAAAACGTGGATGAAAATCCATGCAATGATGTAAAGGGAAACACAAAACAGAAAAATCCCGATGGCAATAAAGAACATAAAGGGCCGGAATATGAAGGCTGACATGAGGCTGGCGATAGTGGACCGCAGCATACGGAATCCGGATCGTCTGGATTTGCCTGTCTTTTTAAAATAGCTCCAGTCAAGA
>CAZEWV010000360.1:0-3314 GCA_964516025.1 uncultured Eubacteriales bacterium | reverse complement strand
GCCATAATACCTCATGAATAATCAAGGTTCATTTTAGCATATAGATTGAAGAATAATGTGTCAATATTGATTAATAGTAATACCAGATGGAATTGTAGTCAGACATATTTTCACCGTAGGCTTGGAGCTTTTTAAGATAATTGTAGATGGAGACATCTGTATAGACATAAGTGTCCGCAAGGGCTAACTTTTTTTCCCAAGGGTGAAACTCATACACACGCCGGCCATCGGGGAGTATGGATATGACATCATGATGTTGAACAGCACGCAAATAATTCTTTCCCAAACGGGGAACATTGAAGACAACTTCATCGGTTCTGACAGTACCGGGCATCAATCTGGCTTCCTCTTTCTGTTCCTGAAGTAATCTTGAAATAGGCACCCGAAAATCCTCAGTCTCCTCTTTCCCTTTTGCGCTGAATGTGTAGTAGGGGGTGACGCCTATGAGGCGTAATTTGTGACGCAGCAATGTGGCTTCAAATTTACGGGAATTGTAGAATGTGTATACGAGCTGGTTGTAAACTCCAATCCCGTGCCTTTTGAACTTTTGAACAGCATCCATGGACTGCTGAGTAATTTCATAGGGGTGTTCAAAGTGAGTGACGATAAGGATCTCTCTTTTTCCCGGGATATGGAAGTGACTCACATCTTTGATCAGCGCTTCGGTAATCCTCTGCGGGAGTGTCACCAGTGTTCGAGAACCGATCCTGATCCTTTCAATATGTTTTATCCGGGATAGCTTAAACAAAAGATTTTCGATTTTTTCGTTCGATAATAGAAAAGGATCGCCTCCTGTGATCAGCACTTCGTTAATTTCAGGAGTATTGGCGATCCAATCTAAGGCCGCGTCCAATTTAAACTTGGGAAGTGCGGCTGAGCGGGAATGGACATCTTCAATTTCCCAGTTCCGCTGACAGTAAACACAAATTTGAGGGCAGGTCAGAACAGGCTTGATGATGACGATATGAGGGTAGCGCCTTGTGATTCCTTCTATTGGGGATGTATCCTGCTCCAGCATGAAATCCATGGAGCTTTCGTCATGTGCTCTGTGCTCCAGCAGCGTATTGATATAGTGCATGGATGGAATCACTTGGGCACGGATGACATTATCCCTTCCTTTATCTGGAAGAAAGTCCAGTAGAGAGAGATAGTAAGGAGTGATACCGAAGGGGATACTGTGTTTCTGAGCAAGTTTAACGGCATTATATTCTTCTTCGGTCAGGTGAACCAGGTCTTTAAGCATATCTGCATCTTTAATGGTATGACGGAGCTGCCATCTCCAGTTGGTCCATTCAAAATCCGTCGCTTTGAAATATCGAAGAACCCGGTGTTTATTGTTATATCTGCGGCGTTTGGCATTATCGTCTAATCCGCAGGGATAGCGGTCCATGAATTTTTTTGTTTCCTGAGCCATTTTTGAAAGAGAGGCCGATCGCAATTTTGCGGCTTTGATACCACTGTACTTTGAAAAAGAGGGAACGCTTTTTGGATACACCTCGACATCTCCCGATATCCCTCGTAAAAGATGATTCAATTCTGCAAAAAAACCTGGAGATGGTTTTGTAACAGAATTCTTTTCCCCTTCATGGATGATATCATTCATATATTTAAGAAAACTGAACTTTGAAATGGTCTCACTGCGGGGCGATATGATCCTGGAAAAAAGCTCAATTGTATCCCTGGTGAGAACCCACTGGAGAGAGGGGATTTTCGGAGAGTCATCAAAGGTGCTAATCAGCTTTTCGGCCAATATTTTTTTTATCTTTTTTCGCTTTCCCTCTAGATCGTCATCGGAGATCATAATTTCTTTAAGGGAGGGGATCTGGTCTAAAATTCTAATGAGTTTATTTTTAAGCCTGATATCCATGCCTTTTTAAGAGATCGTATCCCGAATTATTCTGTTTTGAACAGTAACGAGAGAATCTCGCTTGAAAAAAATTATAACATGATTAAAGAGAAAAATTCAATATCAGCCAAATTTGACATATCTCAGGCCCTTTCCTGTGATGTTTATAAAGGGATCGAGGATTCAAGGGGTCAAGGATTCGAGTGAAATGATTAAAAAGAATAAAGAAAGGATTCAAGAGGTCGAATGACTTGTTTAAGAATTTTTAAGAATTAAAAGTTAAAGAGTGAGATGGAAATTCAGATATTTTTATCTGGGGACCTGGGTTATATTGAGATTGATAAATTAAATCGTAAAAAAAGCACTTGAATCCTTGAACCCTTGAATCCTAGAATTCTTATGATCTTAAATGAAAAAAGAGAATTTTTAGGGATTATTTGATAGAATAGCCAAAAATGAATCAAGGAGGGTTTCTATGAGACAACATCCTACATCTCTGCGCCGAATCTCAGTGGTGTGTTTGATGGGACTTATGAGTCTGGCAATTTTATCCACATGGGTTCAGGCCCAAACAAAGATCACGTCGCCCGAGGAATTTTTCGGATTTCGTCTCGGAAGCGACAGAAAAGTCGCCCACTGGGACAAAATTGTCGAGTACTATAACTTGCTCATGGCAGAAAGTGATAAGATAGACGTCATCGATATGGGACCCTCGACGATGGGGCCACCCCTTCCTGCTGGTTATCATTTCTTCAAAAGAGAATCTGGCGAATCTCGATCGCTTGAAAGACATCAATGCCAAAATCAGTGATCCGAGAGGAATAGCAGAAGCCGAAATCAAAAATTTAGTTAAAGAGGGAAAGGCGGTAATCTGTCAGTCCATGAGCCTTCATGCCACCGAGATAGGTGGCACTCAGATGGCGCCTGAGTTGACCTATGATCTTGTGACTCGGAAAGATGAGGAGACACAAAGGATCCTCGATAATGTAATTTTTTTCCTTATCCCGAGCTTCAATCCGGATGGACAAATCATGGTGACCGACTGGTACAATCAAACTTTGAGTACAGAATATGAAGGAACAGGTCTTCCCTGGCTCTACCACAAATATGCCGGTCACGACAACAACCGGGACGGAGACTTTCTCAATCTGATCGAATCGGTGTATGCGGCCAAGATCATGTACCGGGATTGGCCTCCACAAGCCTATATCGATCATCATCACATGGGGAGCTATGGTGCCCGATTCTACGTTCCTCCATACAGTGAACCCATCCGTCCCTATGCCGACCCCCTCATATGGAGGGAAATGAGCTGGTACGGTGCTCATATTGCCTACAAACTCGAAGAAAACGGAAAAGCAGGGATCCTCAATGCTGCCCAGTATCCGGGGTGGGGACATTTTGGATGGCACTGGATCACTCCGTTCCACAATATCGCTGGAATGCTCACGGAATCGGCCAGCGCAAA
>CAZEWV010000359.1:0-3325 GCA_964516025.1 uncultured Eubacteriales bacterium | reverse complement strand
ACAACTATGCGTCTCTTCTGGAAGCCTTGAAGTTCCGTAATATTGGACCGGCAATCATGGGAGGCCGTACAGTAGATTTTGCCGTTGTGGAGAACAACACGTCTACTATTTATGCCGCCGTTGGACCAAGCGGAGTCTGGAAATCTGAAAATAACGGGATCACCTGGTTTCCTGTTTTTGACAGAGAATCGTCGGTCTCGGTGGGTGCGGTGGCTGTTTCTCAGAGCAATCCCGATATTGTTTGGGTGGGTTCAGGAGAGGCCACAGCTCGTAATAGTGTGGGGATTGGAGATGGGGCCTATAAATCAGAAGATGGCGGCCGGACATGGAAAAATATGGGATTGGAAAATACCCGTCACATCGCGAAGATCATTATCGACCGGACAAATCCCGATATTGTCTATGTGGGAGCCCTGGGGCACGAATGGGGGCCAAACGAGGAGAGAGGACTGTTCAGGACCAGCGATGGAGGGAAGACATGGGAGAAAGTCCTCTATGTCGATGAGAACACAGGAATCGCCGACCTTGCCAGCGATCCTTCAAACAATAAAATTCTGTATGCAGCCATGTGGGACTTTCGAAGAAAAGCGTATCATTTCCGCAGCGGGGGAAAAGGAAGTGCCATCTATAAAACGACAGATGGGGGCGGGACATGGAAAAAAATTGACACCGGCCTTCCCCGGGGTGAATACGGCCGCATAGGGCTTGATGTCTGTTTCAGTAATCCTAATGTGGTCTATGCCGTCGTGGAGCACAAAAATAGTGGAGTCTTCCGGTCTGATGACAAAGGGGAAACCTGGGTTAGAATGTGTAACAGCCAAACGCATGACCGTGTCAATTTCCGTCCATTTTACTACAGTAAGATCACGGTCGATCCCAACAATGATTTAGTGGTTTATGTTTACTCCGGATCGTCATATGTGTCCCGGGATGGAGGGAAGACATTTTCAACCATCTCCAGAGGGACCCATCCCGACCATCATGCCATGTGGGTCAATCCGCATAATTCACTTCATCTTTTGGATGGGAACGACGGCGGCATCGATATTTCTTTTGACGGTGGTCAAACCTGGCGGGGTGTCCGTGCCGAAGCCTGGTCTGAAGTCTATCAGGTTGGATATGATATGAGGACACCGTATTATGCCTATGTGGGACTGCAGGACAACGGAAGCTGGGGCTGTCCCATCAATTCCCTGGATTCCAATGGCATTATGAATTTTCACTGGTCTCCTATTGGGGGCGGAGACGGATTCTATATTCAGGTCGATCCTGAGGATTATTCCACAGTCTATCGGAATGCTCATATGGGAGGCATTTCAAGATTTGACGTCAAAACAGGTGATTCCCAAGATATCAAACCTGTGGCCAAGCTGGATGAGGAGCCCTACAGGTTCAACTGGAACTCTCCTATCCTGCTTTCTCCTCACAACAGGAACGTGGTTTACTTTGGTGGGAATTTCCTATTTAAAACCTCAGATAGAGGTCAGTCCTGGGAAAAGATAAGTCCCGATTTGAGTACCGATGATCCGGAAAAGCAGAAAGATTCAGGCGGAATCACTGCCGACAACACGGGGGCAGAAATCCACTGTACGATCTATACCATCGCGGAATCTCCGTTAAAGGAAGGGATTGTCTGGATTGGGACGGACGATGGACTCGTGCAGCTGACCACAGATGGAGGGACAACCTGGACGAATGTGACCCGGAATATCAAAAGTCTTCTTCCCGAAGCGTGGGTCACTCGGGTGGAGGCTTCACATTTTGATGAAGGAACGGCCTATGCCACATTCGACAGACACCGTGTGGATGACTACAAACCTTATGTCTACAAAACCACAAATTTTGGGAAAACATGGATATCGCTCAGCGCAGATCTTCCATCAGTCGGATACCTTCATGTTGTCCGGGAGGACCTTGAGAATAAAAACCTCCTTTATGTTGGGAGTGAATTCGGCCTTTTCCTGAGCTTTGATGGAGGGAAAAAATGGATGGCCTTCAAGAATGATTTCCCCACGGTTGCGGTCAGGGATATCAAGATTCATCCCCGGGAGAGAGATCTTCTTGTCGGTACGCACGGAAGAGGGCTCTGGATATTGGACGACATCAGGCCTATGGAGCAGATGACAACTGAAGTTTTAGAATCCTCATTTGCTCTTTTTGATATCCGGCCGGCCACTCTTTACTCTTCAAAGAGTTCCTCGATGTATTCCGGGCCCCATGAGTATTCTGCGCCCAATCCTCCATTTGGAGCTGGGATCAACTACTATCTTAGAGAAAAACCCAAGGCCGGGGACGTATTCAGGTTATCTGTTATGAATTCGGAAGGTCAGGAAGTGAGCTCTTTAAGAGCCACGAAAAATAAAGGAGTCAACCGCATCTACTGGAACCTGAGAGAGCGGAGAACGGCTGTGTCCGTATCACCTGTCGTACAAGGAGGACGGGGAAGAGGATTTTCCGGCGGTCCCTTTGTTTTACCGGGAGATTACAAAGTTGTTCTGCAGCTCAAAAACAAAAAAATTGAAAAGACAGTCAGTGTCAAAGCCTACGACAAGCATAGTTTTTCTATGGAAGATAGGAGGCTAAACCAGGAATTTGTTGAAGACATCGGCAGCCTGGTTAGTCAGGGCACGGCTCTCATATCCTCAATGACGGCACTCATGGAACAGCTGCAGAATTTAGAAAGAAGAATCAAAGCGGAAAAGGTGACTCATCAGGGTCTGAAGGAAATGTTAAACGTTCTGAAATCAGAGGTGAGTCAAATCCGGGAGGTTTACTCCTACAGTGTAGAAGGCGCAACAGGCTATCGAAGACCCGTGATCGTGGCTCTAAGAAGGGGCACCCTCCCCGAGCAGATCTCCCGTTTGAGGGGATCGATCAGCCGTTATCAGGGAGCTCCGACCCAGACTCAGATTGACCAGTTCAACGATATCAAGACAATGGTCATTCCTCTTTTCGAAATGGCCGCCAAAATTCAAAAAAATGATATCCCAAAATTGAATGCATTACTCAATGAGGTGAAGTTTCCCTTTATAAAGATATCAAGATAGAAAAAAAGGGTCCGATTGGTTTTAGGATCCTGTCAGCCTTTCACTATCCATAGAGGCAGGATTGACGCTATATCAAAATTTCTATATTTTATTCACAACGAAGCACATGGTAGGAATAAAAAATTCTTCCGGCAGGAAAACATTCCCTGAAATATGGACCGTTGGAGGTGGCAAAGGCGGGACGGGAAAAAGCTTTGTGGCATCCAGTATGGCCATTCATCTAGCTCAAACCGGGCACAGAGTGACTCTGATCGATGCGGATATCGGTGGTGCCAACC
>CAZEWV010000358.1:0-3326 GCA_964516025.1 uncultured Eubacteriales bacterium | reverse complement strand
GATTTAAGGGGTGAGGTCTTTTGACAATTAGAGGATGAGCCCCTATAATTGGTGCTATGCTCGAGGATTTGAAAGACTTTTTTAAGCCCGGGACCGAAGAAGAATCTCTTGCCAAAGAGATCGACTTTACCCGTCTGCCTAAACATGTGGCCATCATAATGGATGGGAACGGACGTTGGGCAAAAAAAAGGCGGCTGCCCCGTATCGAGGGACATCGTGCTGGGTCAAAATCCGTAAAGGAAGTGGTGGAAACCTCTGCCCGCGTGGGAATCAAATACCTAACTCTTTACGCCTTTTCTAAAGAGAATTGGAAACGGCCAAAAAGGGAAATATCTACTCTATGGAGACTTTTGGAGGATTATCTGAGAAGAGAAGATAAGGTGCTTGTCAAGAATAATCTGAGGTTAAAAGTCATCGGCCAGACAGAAGATATTCCTGTTAATGTTCGCAGTGAGCTGGAGCGTGTCGGGGAGCTGACAAAGAACAATACACGAATGACCGTTATCCTGGCTCTCAACTATGGTGGGAGAGCCGAGATCGTCGATGCCGTAAAGAAAATACTCATGGAAAAAACTATAGAACCAGCATCTCTGAGTGAGGAGGCGTTTTCCTCTTATCTTTACACTTCCGGAATACCTGATCCGGATCTTCTTATCCGGACGAGTGGAGAACAGAGGATATCCAATTTTTTATTGTGGCAAATTGCCTATTCTGAGATTTGGATAACATCCGCGTTATGGCCCGACTTTCGTAGAAAACATATCCTGCAGGCTCTCGTCGCATTCCAAAAGAGGGAAAGGAGGTTTGGAGATATTCACCCTCCTGAAAATTTGTATGGATAATCGACTTGCCGGCGACCCCGCGGCATCTTACTGGGGAATAGTAAAAAAAACCATTAGGGAAAGGTTCCTGGTGGCCATTATATTTATGGGGTTTTTGTTTTTATCCATTCAGCATCTTTCTGATATCGGCTTCTTTTGTGTTTTACAGATTTTAATCGTCATTTCTCTCTTTGAATTCTATAATCTCTTTAAGGGATCAAAGAATCCTCCGTATCAACTCCTAGGTTTGCTCATTTCTCTTATGATCAGTGCTTTCTTTTTGTTTGATGCCGTCACTCTTGAAATGGCTCTGCTTAGCAGCCTATTCTTAGCTGCCGTATATCCACTGATTTTTCTCAGGAAAGCTAATACACTCGCTCCATTTGCCAATGCAGTAGCCTTGACTCTTTTGGGGCCGCTGTTTGTAAATCTCACAATTAATCACTTCTATTTTCTCCGTCTGGAGAAAGGAGCGGATTATGTGTATTTTCTAATGATAGTCGTCATCTGTGGAGATTCGGCTTCTTATTTTATCGGGAAATTTTGGGGAAAACATCAGTTGGCCCCTAAAGCAAGTCCACGCAAAACATGGGAAGGAACCTTTGCCGGATTCGTTTTCGCCGGGCTCAGTGCCCTGTTTGTCCAACAGATTTTGATCCCGGAAATCCTTTTATGGAAGGCCGTTGTCGTGGCGGTGTTGGTCAATGTTTTCGCTCAAATTGGTGATCTTCTCGAATCCCTTTTTAAAAGAGCTGCAGGACAGAAAGATTCATCTAAAATTTTAGGCGGTCATGGTGGATTTTTGGACAGAATAGATAGTTTTGTACTGGCAGCGCCCTTTTTCTATTACTTTTTAAAAATATTTCGACTGAATTAGATGAAAAAAAATAATATTGCCGTACTAGGATCGACAGGTTCGATAGGCCGTAGTACGCTAGAGGTCATAGATTTGCTGTCCCACAGATTCAATGTGATAGGTCTGGCTGCCGGGCGCAATATGGAGCTTCTTGCCAGTCAGATAAAAAGGTTCGAACCTGAGATTGTCTCTCTGGAAAAAGAGAGTGATGCAGATTTTCTCAAAGCTCATTATTTTAATGATTCCGTTCAGATCCGATACGGTCAGGAGGGGACCGAAGAGATTGCCAGATGTGAAGACGTCGATACCGTTGTGGCGGCCATTACTGGAATTAGCGGTTTGAGATCAACCATTGCAGCCGTGAAATCAGGGAAAAAAGTGGCACTGGCCAATAAAGAATCCATGGTTGTGGCCGGGCCTCTCATTCAAAAATTGGCAAAAAATTCCGGGGCTAAGATTTTTCCTGTTGACAGCGAACACAGCGGAGTTTTTCAGTGCTTAGCTAAGGAAGACAAAAAAAATGTAAAAAGAGTGATTCTTACGGCTTCCGGAGGCCCTTTTTTCCAATACACAAAAGAAGAGATGGATAACTCTACGATTGAAGAAGCCCTCAACCATCCCCGCTGGGAAATGGGGGAGAAGGTGACGATTGACTCAGCCACATTGATGAACAAAGGTTTGGAATTGATTGAAGCCCGCTGGCTTTTTGATCTCCAGCCCGAACAGTTGGATGTCCTGATTCATCCTCAAAGTATCGTTCATTCTCTCGTTGAGATGTGTGATGGTTCGGTGATCGCTCAGCTCAGTCAGACGGATATGAAAATACCTATCCAGTATGCCCTAACATATCCGGAAAGAGAAGAAACTCCGCTCCCTCCATTGGATTTAAGCCAGATAAAGGCATTGGAATTTTATAAAGTGGACACAGAAAAATTTCCGATGATTTTATTGGCTCGCGATGCATTGAATGAGGGGGACAGCTCACCTGTAGCATTAAATGCGGCCAATGAAATAGTGGTTCAAGCTTTTCTGGAGAAAAAAATAGTTTTTTCAGATATCTTTTCTGTTATAAACACAATCATGAAGGACCATAATAAAAAACAAGTGGATAACCTTGATGATATCTTAAATGTCGACCGGGAGACTAAGCTGCAAACCCGGAATTTATTGGAGCAAAGGTTGTAACATGGGTACAATAACCACAATCCTCGGCCAGATTCTGGCTTTTGTTATCGTATTTGGTGTGTTGGTCTTTTTCCATGAAGTCGGTCATTTTTTTATGGCTAAACTCGTTGGAATACGGGTCGAAGTTTTTTCCTTTGGTTATGGAAAAAGACTTTTTGGAATAAAAAAAGGGGATACCGACTACCGGATCAGCTTGGTCCCCATCGGAGGATTTGTCAAATTTACTGGTGAAGACGTATTTGAAAAAAAGAGAGAGATCGAACCCGGAGATTTTATGGCGGCTAAACGGTGGCAGAGGTTTCTTGTCATGGTCATGGGATCGGTGATGAATATTATCCTGGCCGTCCTTCTTATGACCGTCGTCAACATGGTTTCCCACACTGTTTCCGTATGGCATGAGCAGGCCCCTGTTATTGGTTTGATTGAATCCGGTTCACCAGCCGAACTGGCCAAAATAATGCCCG
>CAZEWV010000357.1:0-3343 GCA_964516025.1 uncultured Eubacteriales bacterium | reverse complement strand
AGGACCTTATCCATGTATAGATATTATCAGAAATAATTTTCTCACGCTAGAAAAAACGTCAAAGCATCCTCATTTGGTCTCCACTCATTGACTTGGAAAGGCTAATTTCTTATAGTGTTAATCTGATGGACAGGCAAAAAATCACGTCAGAATTAAGCTACAACACTCCTTCTAAAATCGTTTTGCTGGTTTTGGACGGCCTGGGAGGCCTTCCCATAAATGGACAAACCGCCCTCCAAGCTGCAAAGACCCCCAATCTCGATGCCCTGGCAGCCCAAAGTGTATGCGGGCTGACAGATCCTGTTTTTATGGGGATCACTCCAGGAAGCGGCCCGGCGCATCTCTCTCTTTTTGGATACGATCCCACAAAATTCATCCTCGGCCGGGGCATTCTTGAAGCGATGGGCATAGGAGTGGACGTGAGAGAAAAAGACCTTGTCGCTCGGGGAAATTTTGCCACACTCGAGGACGGCCTTGTCACAGACCGCAGGGCCGGAAGGATACCTTCCTGTGAAAGCACCCTTATCTGTGAAAAAATCAACCGGGAATTGGGAACAGTTGAAGAGACAGAGATCGCTCTTTTCCCCGGAAAAGAACACCGGTTTGTTGTCAGGTTTAGAGGGAACGGACTCTCGGACTCTCTTTGTGATGCCGACCCTCAAAAAAACAACCTGCCCCCAGTGCACACCGAAGCCCAAAAAGAGGAGGCCGAACGAGCCGCAAAGGTCGTGAATGTCTTTATAGAGAAAACGACTCTCCTCTTAAAGAATTCCGCAAAGGCCAATACCGTTCTCCTGCGCGGTTTTTCTAAGCTCCCCTCCCTCCCGGCCATGGACAACCTGTTCCATCTTAAACCTGTCGCCGTGGCACACTACCCAATGTACAGGGGCCTCGCCAAGCTTGTCGGTATGGAGGTTGCTGACGTCGGGCCAACAATCGAAGACGTCTTTACGACGGCCGAAAAAATCTATGCCGACCATAACTTCTTCTATCTGCACGTCAAAAAACCGGATGCGGCAGGAGAAGATGGACGTTATGAAGAAAAGATAAAAGCCATTTCAGAAATCGATACATTCATTCCCCGACTTCTGGCCCTGAATCCCGATGTGCTTGCCGTCACATCGGATCATTCCACACCCTGTCTGCTCAAATCCCACTCCTGGCATCCCAATCCCTTTCTGCTTCATTCCCGTACGGCTCAGCAGGACCAGGTTGACACTTTCTCTGAAATACAGTGCGCTTCTGGGTACCTAGGTCGTTTTCCGGCACTCAATATTCTACCCCTTTTGATGGCCCATGCAGAGAAGCTGAAAAAATATGGGGCCTAAAATCGACGTGTGATAAAATTGCAGAAATCTAAAATAGTCTATCTCCTTTTCGGACTGGTGTTCTTCTGTTCCTCTCTTGTCCTTCTCTTTTCGCAGAGTGACCCCCGTGTTGAAATCGCCAATTTGCGCTATCATACTCATCCCTCTTTTACCCGGATTGTCCTAGACCTCGGACAGATCAGAGAGTACAATTCCAATCAGCTGACCTCGCCCGACCGGGTCTATGTCGATATCTATCAAACCAAGCTCAATCCCATTCTCCAGGGCAGAATCATTACGATCGATAATCCCTACATCAACCAAATCCGGATTGCCCAGAGAACCAATACAACGGTTAGAGTCGTCGTGGATTTAGACATCAATTCGGTCAAGCGCTACGATGTGTTTCCTCTCCTTAATCCTTTCCGGATTGTCATCGACATCTACCCAAAAGAAGCCCCTTCCACTCCCCCTGCTCTAAAAGTCAGTAAGCCCCCCAAACCCACCGAATCCGGATACAGCATGGTCCGGCAGCTCGGATTGGGGATCCAGAGGATTGTCATCGATCCCGGACACGGAGGAAAAGATCCGGGGTGCATCGGTAAAAAGGGCACCTATGAAAAGGATATCGTACTTGATATCTGTACTCGCCTGAAGAAACTCCTTCTCCAAAACAAGGGACTCGAAATCATTCTGACAAGGGAGACAGATTTCTTTGTTCCCCTGGATGACAGGGCTGATATCGCCAACCAGAAGAAAGCTGATATTTTTATTTCCGTGCATGCCAACTCTTACCCGAATAGGAAACGCGCCGGGGTAGAAACTTACTACCTCAATTTCAACCAGGATCCGGATGTGCTCAAAGTCGCCGCCCGGGAAAATGCCACCACCACCAAAAACATCAGCCAGCAGAGAGAAATCCTGGAAAAAATCATCCAGACCAACAAACTCATGGAATCGAGAGATCTCGCCAACCGCCTGCAAAAAAGCCTGGTCACACGACTTGCCTCGAAGTACCAGGGGATCAAGAATTTAGGCGTCAAGGGGGGTCCGTTCTGGGTTCTTATCGGAGGGGAAATGCCGTCCGTTCTCGTGGAAATTTCTCATCTCAGCAATCCACTAGAAGAACAACGGCTCAACACAACTCAATACCGTCAATCGGTTGCCCAGGGAATCTATGAAGGAATCCTTCAATACATAGAATCGCTAGGAAAAGGATGATTTACTATGAAGAGAAGAGAATTTATCAAAGATCTTGCCATCGGAGGCATGGTCCTCAATCTTAATCCCCATATATTTGCACAGGGATCAAGCTCGCCTGATCTGGCCGTTATTCAGGGAGACTCTCCTGTCCACATCACACAAGAGGTCATCTCCACGCTGGGTGGAATGAGCCGTTTTGTCTCAAAGGGAGACAAGGTGATGGTCAAACCCAACATTGGCTGGGACAGGACTCCGGAACAGGGAGCCTGCACCAATCCCGAAGTCGTAAAAACTCTTGTCGAACTCTGCTTTGACGCGGGAGCCAAACAGGTTACGGTCATGGACAATCCCTGCAATCCTGCCCAAAGGACATACGTGCGTTCGGGGATTGCCAAGGCGGCCAAGGATGCCGGGGCCAAAGTGCCCTTTCCCAACAAATACAAATTAAAAAAATTGGCCATAAAGGGGGAGTGGTTTAAGGACTGGGAAATCTACACGGACTTCGTCGAGGTGGACAAGATCATCAATGTCCCTGTGGCTAAAACTCACAGCCTTTCAAGGATCACCCTGGGCATGAAAAACTGGCTCGGAGCCTTGGGAGGCAACCGCAATCAACTCCATCAAAACCTGGACTACGCCATGGTCGATCTCGCCCGATTCTTCAAACCCACTTTAACCGTACTCGATGCCTACCGCCTGCTGATCCGTAACGGTCCACAGGGGGGCCGGCCATCAGATGTCAAAGTCTTTAAGACCATCGTGGCCGGTGTAGACTATGTCGCCGTTGACGCCATGGGCACGACCTTTTTCGACATCAAACCCGAAGAACTTCC
>CAZEWV010000356.1:0-3354 GCA_964516025.1 uncultured Eubacteriales bacterium | reverse complement strand
ACATCCGGCTGAACAACACACCCAATCATAAAGCGCTGCATACAAAACTTGCCGCACTAGAAAATGCGGAAGCCGCCCTGGTCACAGCCAGCGGCATGGCGGCCATCACAACCAGTCTTCTCACTTTTCTGTCTGCAGGCGATCATCTGCTCATTCAGGACTGCCTCTATGGAGGAACCCACGATTTTATAAACTCTCATTTCAGCACCTTCGGTCTCTCTTTCGATTTTATCGACGGACAGGATCCAGAGTTATGGAAGGACAAGATCAGACCAAACACAAAAGCCATCTATGTTGAAACTTTATCCAATCCACTCCTTCAGATGGCCGATCTTAAAGCCGTCACCGTGTTTGCCAAAGAACACGGACTGGTCTCGCTAATCGATAACACATTTGCCAGTCCAATCAACTTCCGACCGTCTGAAATGGGTTTTGATCTCTCACTCCACAGCTGTACCAAATATCTCAACGGGCACTCCGATATTGTGGGCGGGGCCGTTATCGGGAGCGCCGATTTGATTGAAAAGGTCACACACAAACTGAATCACCTCGGAGGGATGATGGATCCCCATGTGTGTTTTTTGCTCCACCGCGGTCTTAAAACCCTGGCGTTACGGGTGAGACATCAGAATAAGAGTGCCCTAAAAATTGCCGAATTTCTCGAAGACCACCCCTCTGTAAAACACGTGAATTACCCGGGACTCCAAAGTTATTCTCGTCACAGTTGGGCCAAGGAATGGCTCGACGGATTCGGCGGAATGCTGTGTTTTGAGATTGAAGGCGGAACAGATAGAGCTAAAAAGTTCATGGATAACACTCATATTCCTCTGATTGCACCGAGTCTGGGAGGGATTGAAACTCTTCTGACACGGCCCGCCGCCACGTCTCATTCGGGAATGTCACCGGAAGACCGTGCCAGCCTTGGCATCTCGGACAGTTTGATCCGCGTGTCGGTAGGGATTGAATCCACAGAAGACATCATCGTCGACTTCAAGCAAGCCTTGGAGGGGGATCCGGAGTTTTAAGGCAGTATTTTTCTCAGATTCTTTAAGTTCTGCCTCATGCGCAGTTCGCAAACCGCAGGCCAGGCTTTCCTTTCCGTAATGCTCAACTCTCCTTTTGCAGCCGCTTCTTGAGATCTTTCTGCAAGGTGCATGAGTTTGGCAAATTCCTGCAGTGTCAAATCCGGGAATTTGTCCAGAAAGTCCGGATCAAACACAGGGATAGAAAAACTTCCTCCATGGTCTTCAACTGAAAGGAACACTTCGTCGGACATTGAGAGGAGGCCTTCGACTATTTTCGGAAAATCTATAATGCCATTCCCGATTTTAGTGGGAAACGTGACAATCCCCTCTGGAGAAAGAAAGAGCGCTCCATCTTTAATATGTGTGCTCACCACCCAGGGCAGGATTCTCTCCAAGGATTCAAGTGGGTCCTCCAACATGGTCAACACATTCATGGTGTCAAAACACACCCCTAGATATTCACCGGGTTCTGCTTCACAGATTTCGAACAGCTTGAGCAGCTCCTGTGTAGTGAACTCAAAATGAGTTTCTAGGGCAAGGATGACATTAAAATCCTTGAGCATCTGTTTTTGAGATTGGAGGGCAGAGGCGGTTTCAAGAAGAAGAGTCTCCGTATTGGGGCTCTCGTCTGTCCAGCGCATAAGGCCACCCGAACAGGAACGGACAATGCGTGTCCCGAGAATTGCAGCCTGTTCAGCGGCCTGGCGGTTTATGGGCACGATATCTTTATTTTCCCAGGTATCCATGTCAAAAGGGATATGCTGTCCTCCACCCCACTCGATGTACATGTGGCGGGAGGAGGCCGCCTGGGCTAGATCCTTGAGATATGCGGCATCTACGCCCTCTTTGGATTGGGAGCTTAAGCTTGAAAAATGCACACCTTCGGCGCCATTCTCTGCAGCCCATTCCAGAATTTCGAGAGGTTTTAGTCCAAGGGGATCAAGACCGTAATTGTCGATCCCGATTCGGAAAGAGGACATCACCGCCCCTGCTTTCCCGTTATCTCTTTAATATCAAGACGAAGGATGTTGACTTTAAAATAATCCCTTTCGGTTTTAAAATTCCTCTCCCTGATAGGATCGGGATTTGTCTCAAGGTGGTGGAAGAGGATCTCCATCCCGTATTTTTTTTCTTCAAGCTCATAAACGACACACAAAGTTCCCCAGAAGACAACCGATCTGTAGGCATGGCTGCACTCATCCATTTTATAGCCGTGATCTTCCAAAACAGTGGCACAGACATTGGAATTCTGAGATAACATTTTTAGTTTAAGTCCTTTGAGAGCGCTGTGGAAATAGAGCGCTCTTTTGCCTTCATCATATCCATAGTTCATTGTAACAATGTACGGTTTATTGTTCTCACATAGCGAAATTGTTGCATATTGCCCCTTCTTGAGCACATCATACATGACTTCAACATCAGTAATTTCCTTTTCCTTCTTGTACATATGATACTTTGCCATGATCTTTTTGGGGTCAGACATTTAAAACTTTTAAAACTTTTTTTAAATCACACCCATATTTTCAAAAAGTTTTAAAAGTTTTAAATGTCTGACTCCATTTCTTTATTCGAGTCTTTTTATGATGTGCCAGCCAAATGGGCTTGTCTCAGTGTCAAACTCCGTCATGTCTATCTCACCAACAGACAAACTGAAACTCACATCGCCAAACGCCGAGACCATCCTGGCCCGGGAAGACTCTCCCTCCTCTGTTATAGGGGTAACATCTATGTTCGCCATCTTGTAAATTCCGGGATGCTGATCATCAGTGTACTCTTTGACCAGTGCATCAAAGTCTTCACCCTCTTGAGCCCGCCTCAATATTTCCTTGGCCAATTCTTGTGCCTCCTCCAGTGTCCGGGTGACTTCAGTCATCCTTGGCGCACCCTGGTAGGAAATGAGAATATGCTGGACCGTCAGGTGTTCAGGTTCCTTAAACTCTGCAGAATCCTGAGCAACAGGTTCCTGTGCCGCAGGTTCCTCATCTTTCTTTCCGCAGGAGACAAAAACCATAATCCCCACCATAACCAAAATCAAACTTAATTTTTTCATCTTAACCTCTCTTAATTTAAATGGAGAGGGAGCGGATAGGATTTCCGCACCACTCCAAATATTTTTCGAAATCTTTAAATGTGATTGTGACCGTTGCCGTGTTGACATTCGGGTGAAAGCTCACCCATTCGGCCTCTTTTAAGTCCTTATCCAACACAACCCGGACTGCCTTATCCTTATCATTGATCAAACCAAAAGGCGACACCGCCCCGGGCTCCAAGCCAAGATAACGTTTCAGCCTTTCCGGAGAGGCAAAACTGAGCCGGTCCTCTCCCAACT
>CAZEWV010000355.1:1415-3366 GCA_964516025.1 uncultured Eubacteriales bacterium | reverse complement strand
GAGGAAAAGCGACTTTGACATCGAGGGAAGAACTGTATTCAATCATGGTGACATAATTCAATTCTAGTTCTACATCGATTGGGAAATGGGAAAAATTCTTTTTTATGAGACTCTCCGTAATTTCGACTTCCCGTTCCCCACGAATATCATAGAAAATGACGCTGTCTCCCTGTTGAATCCGACCAAAGGGTAGTCCCTCTCTATCGATGGCAACGATCGGTTCTAATGCTTCATCTTCTTCTCCTCTTTCATAGGCCTCTTTTACTGCAGAAACCATTGAGGACATCTCACCTCTCATTGCGGCTTTCCTTTGAAAAGGTCAACTGGAGGAGAGATAAAGGATTTACACGACTGCCGGATGCTTTGAATGCCCAATGAAGATGAGGTCCCGTCACTCTGCCTGTTGCACCGATTTCTCCGATTACATCCCCTTTAGAGACTTGATCCCCTATGTGGACCGCGATTTTTGAAAAATGACAATACAGGGAAAAAACTCCTAAACCATGGTCGATAATAACCGTTTTTCCTGCAAAATATAAATTATTCGCGACAACAACGCTCCCTGAATTAGAGGCTTTTACATCGGCACCGAATGGAGATGAAATATCAATACCGGAGTGAGGGGAACGTGGTTGGTTGTTGAATATTCTTCTTTCACCAAAATTAGGCGCCATCTCGCCTTCAGAAGGAATGATAAATTTCCCTTCTCCCAACCACATCGGTGTATACATCCCATATATTGCACTGAGCAACTCAGACTCTCTCTTTATTCGTTCAAGAGAATCTTCTGGAGGAGTCACATATTTTTCATTTACCCAGAGCTTCTTGATAGGAAACTCTTTGGGCAAAACGATGATCTGTTCCTTTTTTGACTGCTGATGACCATCCTCATTTAGATAAGTCACATACAAAGAGTAATTCCCCGGTTTTAGACCAAGATCCAGACCGATAAAGGCCATAAATTTATGAAAATCCTCTATTTTTACCATAGGGAATTTTCTGTCCTGGAAACGCAGCTGCACAAATTTCACAGATCCTGAACTGGCATGGAGAGTCACTTTGACAACATCCCCCGGTTGGAATGAACGGGAGTTGAGATCTATGACAATTTGAGGATGTTCTTCCTTATTTTTCTCCTGAGGGAGCAGCGTTTCGGGAAAGCCCAAAAGAAAACAGAGTGTCATGGCCATCAAGATCTTTTTTATTACCATGATTTTTCTTCTCGTCCAGTTTCTTTGTAAAATATATAGAATCACTATTATAAAGTCTATATAAAATAGATCCATAGCACATAGACATCCATAGGGCCAGACTTTCAGGTATAAAGATTATGGGAATTTCCACCACACTAACAGAGG
This sequence comes from uncultured Eubacteriales bacterium, assembly GCA_964516025.1. Taxonomy (GTDB): domain Bacteria; phylum Acidobacteriota; class Aminicenantia; order Aminicenantales; family Aminicenantaceae; genus JAUWVG01. Next base: position 2,008 of record CAZEWV010000355.1, on the reverse strand, counting down.
ACGATAAATACGATAAAATCCAGCTCGATAGATTCAACGATATTTGTCAAGGATTAGAAAAAGAAGAGATTTCACTTGGTCTCAGGCATGCGGCAAGCAGTGGAGGCATCTTCACTATGCCTTCTGCATATCTGGACATGGTAAGGCCAGGAATTACTCTCTACGGATACTATCCTTCTGAGTCAACCCAAGCCGAAGACAAACTGTCCTTAAGACCTGTCCTCCAGCTCAAAATCCGTGTGGCTGCCGTAAAAGCACTCCGTTCTGGAGATTCGGTATCCTATCATCGAGTGTATAAGGCTAAAAAGAAAGAGAAAATCGCCGTACTCCCCATTGGTTACTCAGATGGCTATCCCACCACAGCCGTTAACAAAGGATCTGTTCTCATCCGAGGTGAACTCAATCCCATTATTGCCAGTATCACAGCCAACCATATGGAAATCCTCCTATCCAAAGATTCTTCTGTATCTGTTGGAGATGAAGCCGTTCTTATAGGTACTCAAGAGGAGGCCACGATTTCGGCCTACGATGTTGCCCAATGGGCAGAGATTTCTGTCTACAAAATTCTCCTATCGCTTAATCCTCTTCTGTCC
>CAZEWV010000355.1:0-1315 GCA_964516025.1 uncultured Eubacteriales bacterium | reverse complement strand
CCCAGTGTTTATTTTTATGAATCCGTGAGATCGCCACCAGGCTGGCCATACCATAGGCAAGCACATCGACAAGAAATTCTTTTGAGTGTTCCGCAATGACGGTTGCCACCGAAAACGCGGAAGAGGCATGGCCGGATGGGAAAGAATAATGACGAGAGGTTGAGGAAAAGGGATGAAAACTTTCCCTTTTTTCTCCAGAGTAAGGACGGGCTCGTCCAATCGAATATTTTAATATCCCGACTAAAGTCCCGGAGATGACAAAGCTCTCTACCCCTAGCAGGGCAATTTTTCTCATATTATCCAGTTTGAATATATCGCCTACAATGTAATAAGAAGCCAGTAAACCACCTAAAAAGACTCCATTCCCGGTATTTGTAACAGTCTCCCAGATATCATCAAATAAGCCTGTATTATTCGAATCGACCCATTCCTTAATCTGCTGATCAAAAACGAAAAATAGAGCCCCGGTTCCAGCGACTACTGCCAGTGTAAAAAAATCTTTCCCTTTCCAATGTGCAGGAGAACTGACAACACTGAAAGTGTCTCTTCCGAATCGTTTCAAATAATCCAAATCGAGCTTATTCTTAGAAGTGGATGTTTCTCCTTTCAGATATCCTGCAGAGGATAAAAAAACAAGAATCACCATCAAAAAAACAAAAAATAATGATTTTCGTTTTGATTTTTTTTGTTTAGGCATGTTATTCCGTTTTGTCTTTATTCATGAATAGGTCAATTTTATTAAGAGTTCTTTCCGTCACTCCCTGGAATTGATCTATAATTTGTTTGGCCTTCTCCCCTCTTTTTTGTGTTTCTTCATCATCAGAAAGGAGGAACATGCGTTTTACGTCCTCGTGTGTTTCAACGATCCGAGCCGCGTCGGCTTTGACAAACATGTCCGCCAATTCTTGAAAATTCTCCATGTGAGGCCCAAAAAAAATGGGTTTTCCATAAAAGGCCGGTTCGAGTAGATTCTGCCCCCCCCAGGGGATCAGACTTCCTCCTATAAAGGCCACATCACACAGGGCATAGAGATGCGATAATTCTCCCATAGTATCAAGAATAAGCACATCCCAAGTTTGATCCGGCTGGATCTCTGACCGGCGTTTGATCACAAAGGGAGAATTTTTAAACAACCTTTCTATTTCCCCTGTTCTATCTGGATGCCTTGGAGCCAGGATAAAATTAATATTATCCTTTTCTTTTCGAGCTAAGGCAAAGGCCTCTATAAGTTTTTCTTCTTCACCCTTTCGAGTGCTTCCGGCCAGCACAACTTTGTGACCATTGGCTATATTCAGACTCTCTTTAAATTGAACAA
>CAZEWV010000354.1:0-3373 GCA_964516025.1 uncultured Eubacteriales bacterium | reverse complement strand
GTTCCTCCCATCCAGCAGGTCCCCAACTCCAAATCAGTCATCTTTAATATGATTTTTTCAAGAAGATAACCGTAGTCCTCCCAGTGCCTGTCTCCGGGAACAAGGGCCCCAACAATAAAATTTTTGGCATTTTTTATAAATCCATATGTCCCCAATCGGGCATTATCGAAAAGAGCAGGGTCATCTTTTTCTATCAATTGGAAGCGAGTTTTGTGGCCTAAGGGACCTGAGGTTTGGGTTTCCAAATATTTACGAATTGTATCGCGAAGTTGAACATCCAGAGGACGGGATTCATAGCTTCGCCAGGAAGACCGATTTTGAATCAAATCAATTACCGGTCGAATAAATTTATCGTTAGCCATGAGAATTTTCTCTCTCTCCATATTTTTAATCTTAAGTATTAAATTACCAACTTATCATACACACAATAATTGGGTCAATTTCACCTCGATGGTATTAAAACATCAATTGGTGGTAAAAAGATCAGGACATAAAAATGGCAGACCGCAGGCGAGAAAGAAGGGGCGGCCGAGGGAATTTTGCATTTGATCTCCCACCCATTTGACGCTTTTATAATCTCCCGTATCCTCGTCCGGCCAGTCATGCCCCCACCAGTCGAATTCCCTATACATATCCTCGTAATAGGGCATATTAGCCGGTCTATTATCAGGGTAAATGTAGGGGGGAAAATGTTTTGTTTTTGAAGGGAAGTAGTCCTCCCAGGACTGCGGATCGGGAAAGCTGTTGTGAAAAATCTTGCCCGCACCTGCCGACCAATAGCCGTGTTTAGTAAAATATTGAGGAATGGTCACGGCCTCGGGAATGTACTCCCGCCACGGCACCCAATTTTCGTAAATCCCAGTCCGATAAGGAGGAAGACCGGTCATAATTGCAGTCCGGGAAGGATTGCAGGCAGCTGCTGTTGTGTACGCATTGGTAAAAGTTACACTCCTGCTGGCCAGACGCTCAATGTTGGGGGTGATGGCTTGAGGATGCCCTCCAAGGACAGTGGACCAGTCGTTTAGGTCATCGATGGCAATAAAAAGAACATTCGGACGATCGATTCGCCTAGGCTGCCGACATCTCCCCAATGTCGATCCAACTACACCTATACTCAAAGCAGACAAAAAATCTCTTCTGGTCAATTTCATTGTAATTTTGTCCCCGGAGGCATGTTGGTCAATAGATATCGGGTTAAGAGGCTGAACAAGTGCCTGGTGGTGTTTTCTCCTTCGGAAATGCCATGGCTCCGGTTGGGGTAAGCCATCATTGTGAAAATCTTGTTGTGTTTAACCAGCTCGTTGACCAGACGTTCGAAGCTCTGGTAGTGGACGTTATCGTCACCCGTCCCATGGACAATTAGAAGGTTGCCCTCCAGTTTAGAGGCATGGGTGATAGGAGATCCGTTGGTATATCCCTCTTCGTTGTCAGCGGGAAGCCCCATGTAGCGTTCCTGGTTCATGGTGTCGTAGAGAAGCTGGTGGCTTACGAAGGCGACGGCCATTGCCGTATTGTACAGCTCGGGATATCGGAAAATCATGTTCAGGCTCATCTGACCACCGCCGCTCCATCCCCAGATACCGATCCGTTCGGAATCTATGTATGGTCTGTCCTCGAGCATTTGGCGAAGAGCCGCAGCCTGATCCTGGGCGGCCAGGATTCCCACCTGACGGTAGATGCTCTTTCTCCAGGACCGGCCAGAATCGATCCAAGTAATATCCTGCACGCTCACCCAGGCTTCGTCTTTCTCAGTCAGAACAGTCCTGATCTCTCCAGTCCCTACGTCACACAGCATAACAAAATCAATGTTTTGGAGGCGGTTCAACCATTGGATAACGATCTCTTCAGAACCAGCCCATTCCATCCGAGCGATATAGTGATCGCGGGAATTAACTTTTGACGGATCGAACCAAAGCGGTACTCCTCCGCTGGAATCGATTACACCGACACGGCAGGCCGAATTGGTTGTCCCAACCTTGGCATGCCGAAAGGTAATGGTTTTGGGATAAAGGGAATCAGTATTGTTGATCATAGTGAATTCCCCAACCCTGCTGCTGTCGAACTGTCAGAAAGCGATATGATTGCCGTCCGGGCTCCAGCGGAAACCATCCCGGATACCGAATTCTTCCTCATACGTCCAGTCCGAAGTCCCATTTATAATCGTTTCAGATCCATCAAAAGTCAGCTGTTTGTGTATATCAACAACTTTTTTCTGCCCTTTGACCAAGTGTACCCTTGAACATCCAATGCTTCCGATTCCCCGGCCGGAACAAGTCGGTCGGCAGAGACGAGAATTTCTCGTTTCCCGGTTGCAGGATCGTATTTGACAATATCCCTGCCCCCCTCCACTGCCTGTGAGGATTCAAGTGCTGTATATTCCGAACTGTCATCAAGCCACTGTATTCGGCCAAAACGCTCGCCACCGAACTCCCGGCCTAAAAAGATCCGATCCAAAGTCAAGAGAGAGGAGTCCTGCTGACTCCCTTCCAAAAAAACGCATGGACAGACAAATGCCATTAAAAATATCAGTGTAACTGTTCTAGAAAACGCTGTCATTTTTTTCATGATTTCTTTCTCCATGGGCGGATTTGGATTATATCGTATCTTTTTTATATCCCGACTCACTTTTTAGACTCGAGTGCCGAGTCCTTGGTATCTTGAATGAACTGTGCCACATCCTGCTTGAACTTCTTAAGCATCGATGGCCGGATGTACATCATATGGCCCGCTTCGTAGTAAGTCATACGCACTCTCTCACGGTAGGTGGGCTCAAAGCCGAGGTGATCAAAGGTCCATTCCGTCGCGGCATAAGGCGTGGCCATATCATAGATACCGTTGGTAACGAGGACTTCCAGAAAAGGATTACGCGCCATCGTGCTGCGGAGAGAGTCAACGAGGTTAAGATACCTGGCACGATATTGGGTGCCATAGTCCCATGGACGGACAGGTCCGCTGGTTCGGTATCTAAGCTCCGATTCCCACTTGAGATCATTCCGAATGTAGTCGTTAAACAGTGTAGGGTGGCGCCGGTTGGAATCCTTCTTCTGCCATCTGAACTCGTTTGGGACCGAGGGTGCCCATGTGCAGCCAGATAGTAGCAGAGCCGGGGCCGCCATTATAGCAAAAAGTGATCGGCCGGGAACGCATGTCGGTAATGCCAATGCGTGTGTACGCGACAAAGAACATGTTTCCTCTGGGCTCACCGTTGGGGCGGCGGAGGACGAGTTGGCCGGGTGTCGCCGTGTATCGAACCTCTTGTCCACCGATTCGGACACTATGCTGCGTCTCGACGAATTTCTCCTCAGCAAGGATGGGTTTGTCACTCTTTATTTTCTCCTCTTTTACCGCTGCTTCCTGCGCAAAAGCCACATTG
>CAZEWV010000353.1:0-3376 GCA_964516025.1 uncultured Eubacteriales bacterium | reverse complement strand
CTAGAAAGATGGCCAGGAGCGGAGGAAGGATGGACAGCCAGCCGAATGTTTCCATAGCGAACGCGAAGTGAGATATATCACTGAGAATGGGACATGTCAAATTGGAGCGGCTTCCGTAGTAGATAGGAGGGAAGAGGAAAGGAACTATTTTTTTGATGGCTCAGGGAATAATTGCCGATAATTGAGGGGAAAATAATTGGCTCTCTGGTAGATCTGAGGGATATCCTTTGAGAGATGAGACTGACTAAAGATGGCTGAAAGAATGTTTTTAATGTGTCTGTCTCCGGACCAAATGGTTTTGGGGCGCCCATCGTGGGCGGCTTTCAGGCAGCAGTTGGCCACAAAGTCAAGGTCGGTGGTGCCGGGGACTTCAGCGTGATGTTCTTGAAAATAAGATTGGCATGAGGAGACGATCGTTTTATGAAAGGAATCATTTTTAAACTCAAAAACTTTTCTTCTCCTTTTGAGGCTGTTCAGCACACGATCGATGTTTTCGAGGTAGTGCTTTTGATGGTTCCATATGCTTTCGATCCATTCCTCATTGCGGTGTTCACGGTTATGGAACATGTTCATGAAATTCTTTAAACCTGCCTGCTGTTCCGTGTAGATGTCCTCTGTGATGATGAGGTCTGGGATAAAGATGATATCGACCAGAATGCGGAGAAACCGGTTTAAGGATGAATACAGAACGGGAAGATGCTGCTTGAATTTTTCATTTTTAACGCGTTTGATATAGCCGATGTAGCTGAAGGTTTGATTGATGTAATCCGTGTGCACATAACCGGGATGCCTGGATGTCCCAGATGATGGAGCTTGTGTTTTGCGCGGATCTTTGACTTTGGGTACAGAAATGTCTTCGGGGATAAAAGCAGAAAAAATATTCGAATCCGCGATGTTTTCAAACCTGTTTTGATAAAGTGCCGATTTGAGGGAGTCGGGATATTTTTTTGTCTTATCCACCTGGCCGTGCCCCATCCTAAGGCATTGATGCCATTATACATAAACTTTTTGAGTTGTTCTAATAAAATTATTCGTAGCGCAGTGCCCGGACGGGATCGGTGTTTGCCGCTCGGATAGAGTGGTAGCTGACTGTCATCAAAGAAATAACAGCGGCTGAAACCATAGAAATCACAAAGATCCCGAGTCCAATATCGATCCGGTAGACAAAATCAGCCAGCCATCTTTTCATCATAAAATAAGCAACGAGCCAGGCGATCAGATTTGCCAGGAGCACGAATTTTATATAGGTCTTTGCGAGAAGAATCACAAGGCTTCCGATCCCGGCTCCGAGAATTTTTCGGATTCCGATCTCTTTGGTGCGCTGCTCGACCGTGTGGGAGGCTAGCCCGAAGAGCCCCAGGCAGGCAATAAAAATTGCCAGTACTGTAAATCCACGGGTAAGGGAACCAAAAGACTGCTCTCTGGTTGATGATGACCGCTTCTTCGGCATCCATCCCGAATTCACGCGAAAAATTGCGACCTTCAATGAGCTCCAATCCCAGGGTTTCGATAAAATGTTCGTCCATGCTCATGCCCGAGACAATCCAGGGATCAGTTTGATCGATACCGTCAGGCTGCATCCCCATTCGGCCCATAGTGCGGCCTGGCAGGTTGCCTGAAGATGAGAGTGAAAGGATAGCGGGTGATTGTGCTAATTTTTCAACCATAGTGTCATACTGTGCAGTTGTTTCCTGGTTGAAAGAAAAGAATAAGATTTGTTCACGGTCATAACCCATGTTTCTGGTCTTGATGAAGTTTATCTGTTGATAGACGATGCCGCTTCCTATAATAAGAGAGATTGAGATGGCGAACTGGACCACCACAAGCACTCGGTGCATGCCCATACCTTTACTGCCGATTTTTGTGCCGCCTTTTAAAACCTGGGTGGGCCGAAAAGATGACAGCACAAAGGCCGGCCAGCTTCCCGCCAACAGTCCGGTAAAAAGGGTTCCTGCGATAATTCCGGCGGCGATGGGAGGATGCAATAGGATGCCAAGATCAAGATGCAGGTCGAAAGCCGATTTAAGATATGTAAGAGCCAGCCCAACCAATCCAAAAGCGATCACCAGTCCGCATACACACAAAAGAACGGATTCGCCCAAAAACTGCCAGATAAGCTGTCTGCGGCGGGCCCCGACCACCTTGCGCATTCCAACTTCTCTGGAGCGGCTGTGAGAACGGGCTGTCGAGAGGTTCATGAAATTAAAGATGGCAATCAGCAGGATAAAAAAAGCCACTGCCGCCATGGAGTAGACATTGCCGATGTCGCCTTTGTTCCTGTTGTGTCTGTCGAACACGACATTTTTCGAGCGAAGGTGAACGTCTTTTAAAGGTTGATTGGTGACGGCGAAATTCTCCTTGATGCCGTTTTTTCGGAGAACCCCGATCAGTTTTTCCTCCAGATTGGAGGCGTCGGCTCCTTCACGAAGAAGTACATAAGTTGGCGCGGATATCCAGTCCCAACTGCGCAGATTCTGACCAAGACTGCCTTCTTCGTCCGGGAAGTTGAGAGAGATCATCACATCGAACTGGAGGTGGGATGCTCGGGGGATGTTAGCCAGAATGTCGGTGACACGGACGTCTTCCTCTCCCCACATGAAGGTTTTTCCCATCGGGTCCTCTTCACCAAAAAGTGTAGTGGCCATCTCCCTTGTCAGCACGGCAGTAAAGGATTCCTGAAGGGCAGTATCCGGGTCTCCTTCGGCAAATCCGAAATCAAACACCTTAAAGATGGAAGGATCGACCATGGCCATTTCCCGAGTGTAAATACGCCTATCTCCGATTCTGAGCGGTTGACGCCCACGGCCCATGATCCGAACGACTTCTTCTACCTCAGGTATATTCTTGGGGATTTCCGGTCCCATGGCAACAAACGTGATGCCGGCATAGGTGTTGGACACTCCCATGGATTTATCGAGTAGAAGCACTCTTTGGATCCGATCGGCCTTGCTGTGGAACATGTCGTACGACAGTTCATTGTTTACATACAGAAAGATCAGCAGGCTTACGGCCATTCCGATCGCCAATCCCATTATATTGATAAGGGAATGTCCCTTATGTTTTTTAAGATTTCTAATCGCTGTAATGAGATAATTTTTCCACATGATAAGGTCTCCTCTGTAGAGTTCTCCCCATATGCATGGGCTTCAGTAGTAATATGTCAAAAGACCAAAAAAAGTTGAAAAAAAATGTTGGTGTTTTTCACAAACTAAACAACGGGCTCAAAGATATGACTTCAAGTAGCGGGCGGTGTGGGAGGTTTTAGATTGGATGATCTCATTGGGAGTCCCCTGGGCCACAATCTGTCCTCCTCTTTCTCCACCCTCGGGGCCGAGGTCGATGATGTGGTCGGCACACTTGATCATGTCCAAATTGT
>CAZEWV010000352.1:0-3377 GCA_964516025.1 uncultured Eubacteriales bacterium | reverse complement strand
CCTTTTTTTTCAATGTGTGAGAACTTTAGCAAAAACTTTCGTTTTATCTAGTGAGCTTATACAAGTATTGAGGAGTTCTGATGTTAGAGATGATTTGTCCGGAAACACAGATTGTTGGAAGCAGCAAAGCTATGGATGAAGTTTTTCAGCTGATCCGGAAAATCGCCCCAAGTAATCAAAATGTTCTCATCTATGGAGAAACGGGGACGGGCAAAAATTTAGCAGCAAAAAGAATTCATGAACTCAGTCAAAGAAAAACTAAACCCCTTCTCACCATTAATTGTGCCAATATCCCTGGAGAACTTTTCGAAGCGGAACTGTTCGGATATGGTAAGGGAGCCTATACTGGGGCTGTTAAGGAAAAACAAGGGCTTTTGGAGACAGCCGGAAGTGGCTCTGTGTTTCTTGATGAGATCGGTGAGCTTCCCCTCCTTATGCAGGCCAAATTACTTCAAACGATAGAGAATAAAGAACTGAGAAGAGTCGGCGAAACACGTTTGAGAAAAATTCTAGCACGTTTTATTTTTGCCACTAATAAAGATCTGCAGGACGAAGTGACCAATGGAAAATTTCGAAAGGATTTGTTCTACAGGATCAATGTGGTCAGTCTTTATATGCCTCCACTTAAAAAAAGAAAAGAAGACATCCCGCTGCTTGTGGAGTTTTTTTTAAACAAAAATATGGTTGATTGCTGTGGGACGAATCGCATGTCCTGGGGTGCGATAAAAAAACTCGTTGATTATGAATTCCCTGGAAATATCAGAGAGCTGGAGAATATTGTCACCCGTGCTCTTTTGTTCAAAAATGGAAAAACTATTTTCGCCAAGGATATCTTTTTTGATAATGCCTCCAATCAATATGGGCATCGAAGTGGAATAACTCCCAAAAGGATCCAGGAGGCACTCGAACACTGCAGATGGAATAAAACATTGGCGGCTAAGGAGATCGGAAAGAGCCGGAGGCAATTCTATCGTCTGCTAGAAAAATACAATTTTGAAAAATAAATGTCCGGAGGATATAATTGAATCCGGCAATAAAACAAAAAGCCTGGAATAAATGAGTTAATCCATACCATGAAAAAACATGCCCATCAGTTGACGTTTGGGATCACCATCCTTGCCCTGGCTGCACTGTTGACTTGGTGGTCTTTTTTTATTCGTAACTCTATACGACTTCAGCGATCGACCCAGGTTGAAAATCTTGAACTGAAGCTCGATTATTTTGCTCTCAGATTGGGTATGGAAGAGGAGTTATCCCCTAATGTAGGTGTGCTTGACAGGGATGATCGTTTTGAAATTGGGACTTGTGCTGAATATGGAGAGGATGGAGTGCGGCATCTTTTTCCCCATTGGCCGGATTTATGTATCCGAGTCCGCTCCGAGGTCTTTGAAACCATAGAGGAGGAATCAAAAAGCCTAAATGTTATGCTGATTGGCGAGTCCAGTTTGCTTGTCCTTATTATTCTTATCACCAGTATTTTTCTCTATCGATTTATTCAGTTGGAGCGGCGCACAACCAGAGAGATACAGAAATTCTGGGAACGTTCAGCCCATGAAATCAAAACACCAATAACAGGAATTAAAGCTTTTTTGCAAAACCTTAAGAGTCAAACATACACATTAGAGGAACTGGCGCCCTATGTGGACATGGCCCTCACTCAGGTTGAGCGACAAGAGCAGTTGGCGGAAAACTTACTTTCTGGATATAAACTGGATTCAAAGAGGCGCGAAAAACGGCTTGGTGATGTAGAACTCGGAGCCTTTCTTCGTGAGTATTTTGAGAGATCTGCCTTACATCTTACAGATGATGTTGTCCATCTCGATTTCAAAAAGGAAGATTATTTCCATGTCCATGCCGATGTGTATGGGCTGAGAGTCATTTTAGATAACATCGTCGATAATGCCATGAAGTACTGTTCTCCCGGACTGGAGCTAAAGATTGAGCTCAGAAGAGAGAAAAACAGGGCTGTTGTTGTTTTAACGGACAATGGGCCGGGATTTTCTCCCGAGCATAGACACAATATTTTTAGGGCTTATAAGCACCTGGGATCTGAACTTCCGGAGGGAAAGCGCGGGACGGGGATTGGCCTCTACATATCCAGCCAGCTGGCACTAAGCATGGGAGGAGAGCTCAAGGCGGAAAGCGAAGGGAAGAGACAGGGGTCCCAATTCCTGCTTTATCTTAACCTGACAAAAGCATGAAAAAAAAGATTGCCATCATCGAAGATGACGATTTGATCAGGAACATGATCAAATTGAACTTGGAGAAATTGGGGTATATTGTGCAGGGTTTTCCCTCTGCTGAGGAGGCGCATTCTCTATATGATGGGGAGCTCTTTGATGTGATCATACTGGATGTGGTTTTACCCGGGATGTCGGGATTTGAGTTTTTAAGAGGAATTCGGAAGGAAGACAACAATACCCCGGTTCTCATGCTGACCGTTCAGGGTGAAGTCGCATCACGGTTGAAGGCTTTTAATAGGGGAGTTGATGACTATATGGTCAAGCCGTTTAATATGTCTGAACTTTCTGCAAGAGTGAAAGCCTTGATACGGAGGAGTCAGGAAGAAAGGCGCCTTCCTGCAAGTGAATTCCTCGTTATAAACGGACACAGAATAAACATTTTAACCCGTACTTGTGAGAGCCAATCGGGGGATGTCACTCTCTCCGAAAAAGAGGTCAATCTCTTGATTTATATTACCGGACATCCCCACGAAGTTCTCTCAAGAGCGGACATTCTTGAGGAAGTCTGGGGGATGGATGTGGCTCCGACTCCCCGCACGGTCGATAATTTTATTCTAAAGTTCCGGAGGCTTTTCGAGAACAATCCTGATAAACCCAGGTTTTTTATTTCAGTGAGAAACAAGGGTTACCGGTTCGAAAAATAAATTTTCATCATTTCTAAATTCCTTTTCCCCCTCCGTTTTATGACATGAGATTGTCATGAATAATTGTTAAGCAGACGGATATGCCTTATTAATAGTTTATACATAAATAGTTTATACATATTTTATATTTATATTTGGAGGTATTTATGTTTAGCGTCAAAAAAATTAAGTTCTTGTCCTCGTTTCTGTTGATTTTTGCTTTAGCTGTGGGGAGTCCATCTTTATTTTCTTTGGACAATTCCCAGAAAGACCAGAAGAAAAAACAAGTGAAGACTGAGAAGAAAAAGGAAGAAAAAAAAGAGGAAAAAATCACTGAAAATACTGTGATTCATAATGAAATCACGGTGACGGCCACCCGGCCCGAAGTTTCGGTGTTTGATGCTCCCAAACCCGTAACCGTTCTTGGTGAGACAAAAATACGGCAGCGGGCTCCCAACAATATTTCAGAACTCCTGCCTGAAACACCGGGTGCGGATATGGTTGGAGTGGG
>CAZEWV010000351.1:1786-3405 GCA_964516025.1 uncultured Eubacteriales bacterium | reverse complement strand
TTTTATGACTACGGAGTTGGACATGTCGGCAATAAGACGAACACTTTTCAATCCTTTGGGATTGAACTGAGAATGGACTTTCACATGCTTGACCTTCCTGTTGAATTGGAACTGGGGCTGCGGTTGGCCTACCGTATACTTGACAGTACCGTTCGTGCCGAACTTATTCTTTTTGATCTGGCTTTTGATTATTAATTTTGAGGAGGACCCAATGATGGTTTTTCATAAATGTATTCCAATCTTAGTGTTTTTTTCTTTTATCTCGGCTGGGTGTGTCTCTCAGAAAAAGCAGCCAGACCAGATCCTTTCAAAAAATGATGTCATCTCTTTTGTTGAAAAAGCGGTAAAATACGCAAATACATATGGGAAAGAAAAGGCTTTGGTAGAATTCATGAATCCAAACGGTGAATTTATACAGGGAGAACTCTATATTTTTGCTGATACTTTCGAAGGGATCTCTCTGGCACACGGAGGGAATCCCGAATTGGTCGGCCAAGACACGATGGAGATAACAGACAAACGGGGCAAAAAGATCATGCCGGAGATGATCACTCTTGCCAAACAGGGAAAGGGATGGATGGAGTATTACTGGACAAATCCTGTCTCCAAAAAGGACGAGCGCAAACTCACTTATGTGATGAAGGTGGATGAGACCTGGTTTGTGGGAGCCGGGATGTATGAAAAAGATATAAAATAAACACAGAGGAAAACACTTGAGCCGAGAAAGAGCTTTACTCGAGTTTTTTTGCCTCCAGCCTGAAATCTCTCTGCCTCAAAACAAGGCCTGTGATTTTTCCTCCGGCATCCCTGACAAAACGAATCCTGATGTAGGGATCTGTTGAAAAAAAAGTAGTTGGGTTTTCCACGAAGAATCGTGTGGCTTTTTGACCCGTCGGTTGGATGATCAGGTAGTAGTCTTCGTGAACGACAGTCAGCTGATAATCCGGATTGACTTCATATAATCCTTCATAGAGCTGATAAATCGAGGGATCCAGCTTGAAGTATTTTTTGATTTCAGGAAGATAATGGGGCCAGTTATAGGCTTCAGAGACAGCCCGAAGGATTTCATCGATGAGATATTCACCGTTTTCGCTGTTGGCCATAATCACCACACCCTGTCCTTTGACTGGATACCCCACGAGGAAACAGGAAAAACCTTTGTTTTTACCTCGGATATAAAAATGGAGATTGTCCCCTTCATCAGCGATAAAAAATCCCAAACCCTGGTTTCCGATGTGAACCGAAAGCATGTCTCGTGCTAGCTCCGGATCGAAAACGCTCTGAGTATGTCCCAAGGCAGTCGACATAAGTTCGATGGCGAACACTGCCAGGTTAGATGGAGTGGTCCAGAGCCCATTGGCCGCGGTGACCGGGTAGATGTAGCCTTTTCTTTCAAATGGAAATCCTTCTCTATTGTGCCCAAAAACCGCATCGATAAACATCTGTTCAGGCAAAATATCAGCAAATGAACTCTGTTCCATTTGGAGCGGCGCTAGAATAACCCGAGCCATATATTCTGCGAATAACTGTCCACTCACATCCTCTATGAGTTTTTCAATAATGGCAAAACCGGCTTCTGAGTATTCAAGTTCTGTACCTGGAGTGTTGGCGACATAGAC
>CAZEWV010000351.1:0-1686 GCA_964516025.1 uncultured Eubacteriales bacterium | reverse complement strand
GGCGGCCTGAAAAATCGAAAAGATAGTGACAGGATCTTGGCCGTCGAGTTTTGTGACTCCGTACCCTTTGGCCCACTCAATCTGAAAATTATCGATCACTGAGATGCTGACTCCCGGGACCTTGTAGTAGGCCATACGTTCGAAAAGTTTCATTCTCTTGGGCTTTTCCCCTTCAAAGACTATGGATTTGAGCAGGCCGGTTTCTGCTGTTTTTATTCTTTTTTTTGTGAGAGTTTTTGAAGCATCGCAACTGGATAGCAAAAGAAAAAGTATGGCAAAGAGTCCCAAGATGGATAGACGTTTTTGTTTCGATAGGATGGTCATAAGAAAAGGCATATTATTTTTTCTTGTTTTTGCTCTCTATTTTAATAACGACCAAAGACAATTCCTGACAAGCTAAAGCTTTGCGGAATATTTCATCTAAATCTGAGGGAAAATTTTCAAGTCCTGCTGCATATACATGTTTTACACCGCAAGCACGAGCAATCCGTTCAATGTCTAACGATGGGACTTTTTGTCCCATTGCATCTCTTTCCACACCGGGATGAGGTTGGAATCCTGATGCTGCGGTAGCGGCATTGTCCAGGACAACCATCAAAATATCACTGCGGTTGTGAACCACGTTACAAATGGCGGGAAGGCTGGAGTGAAAAAACGATGAATCTCCAAAGATTGCAATGACTTTCTTTTCAATCCCTGCCTTTCTCATACCGTCTGCAACACCTACGGAGGATCCTATGGCATATTTGGCATCCAGTCGGTCAGCTACGGTGACAAGACATCCTGGATCACCGACAAAAACAGGATCTTGCCCTAGACTATCGGCGGCTTCCTTCAGCCGGTCGAGAATATCGCTGTAACCGCATTCAACACAGAAATTTTCCTTTTTCGGCCGTTCCATCTCTTCATTGTCTTTAAAAAAGTTCTTCTCAAGCTGCAAGTCAGGCAGAAAATTAGTTAAAGCATCCTGTATCTGCCATCGAAATAATTCTCCCTCTCTGTGAATTTGCTTATCCAGCTTTCCAAAAATTTTAGCGTCACATCCTGTTTCGTGAGCAATCGCTTTAATCTGGATCTCCAAATAAGGCTCATTTTCTTCGACTATAAGGACGTCCTGGCATTCCCGTAGAAATTCGGCAATGACTTTTTTTGGTAAGGGGTAGAGAACTCCGAGTTTAAGCAGTCTGAGCTTATTTGGTGGGATGTCTCCCAGAACATCCTGGAGTTTTTGAAAGGCAAACCCGCCTCCAATAATTCCTTTCTTACCTGATCCATAACTCCTATTAAATGGTGTGAGTTCTGTCCACCTGCCGAATGTTTCTAGTCTTTTATGAAGATCCCTGTGTTTTTCAACCGCATTTTTAGGAACCGGAACAAACCGCAGGGGCTCTTTCAAAAAACCGTAATTGGTTTCTTGATATTCCTTTTTGGAGATTTGGACAGGTTCGATCTGTGAAGTGAAGCTCCGTGTGTGCCTGATTATGATGGGAGTCTTATAGAGTTCCGAAATTTCAAAGGCCTCCCTCATCATTGCATAACCTTCTGAGGGACTTGCCGGCTCTAACATCGGTATTTCCAGAAATGAGGCCAGTGGGCGGGAATCTTGATCATTCTGAGAGCCGTAACCACCAGGATCATCCCCCAAAAGAATAACAAGCCCCCCATGTACGGGAGTTATGTTTAAGG
>CAZEWV010000350.1:0-3413 GCA_964516025.1 uncultured Eubacteriales bacterium | reverse complement strand
TATCCTGATATTTTGATCGATGACCTTCCGGAAGAATACTACAGCCAGGAAGCAATCGAGGAAAAATCCCCTGATGACTATGGTCCCCAGAAATGGCTGGTCCTGAGCGATGAGGAGTGGAAACGAATGTTGCTTGCAGGAGACCCTGACGATTTTGAGATTTTTCTTTTCCTCACCTCTGAACAAAGCAGGATACTCAAGATAGCTCCCCCGATCCTTCTTTCCGGAACCGCCGGGAGCGGAAAAACAACGATTTCAGTCTACTATCTCCTGGGAAAGAAGTTCCTCAATAAGAAACGTCTTTTCCTTACATATAATCCCTTTTTGAACGAGTTTTCACAAAGAATCTACAGCGGTCTGATTTCTCATACTGACCTTGATAAATCTGATATGAAACCCGATTTTTATGTGTTCCGAGATCTCGTACATGAACTTGCCAAAACTTCGGGCCTGAAATTCGAGGGAAAAAAAGAAGCTGGCCTACAGGAATTTGAGCATATATTTCGAAACCACAGGTTTTACAAAAAATATGATGCAGAGCTTGTGTGGGAAGAAATCCGGTCCATAATAAAGGGTGCAAAACCACCCATTAGATTGGAAAGGTACAAAAAGCTGCTCCAAGCGTACATTCAAAATGAACTTAGTCACAGAGGTCTTTATGAACTCAAGAACTACCTCTTGGGACTCAAGAAATTTGAGTTTCAGGAGAAAATCGAACGTATCCTGGAAAGAAAAACCAGATATTCCCGACTTGATGAACTTGTTCAACACATTAAAATCGACAATGACCCCGCCGGAGATGAACACAAGTTCATTCTCGGTGAAGTTCTCAAAATCATAGAAAAAAAGGCCGGAAATTTTGCCTCTCCCCTTCTGACCTACCAGGAATACTGCAACCTTGGGAGAAAAAGGGCGCCCAATTTCCTTTTTGAAAGAAAGGATATTTATGCCATAGCCGAGTATTATCAGAGTCGACTCGAGGAGCAGGGAAAATGGGATGAGATCGACCTTTGCAGGCAGGCTATCCAGCGTTTGGACCATCATTCCAAGAGATTTAGTTATGACCTTGTTGTGTGCGACGAAGTACAGGATTTTGCAGACATTCAGCTCTCTCTCATTTTCAGGCTGGCTAAGACCTATGACGGCATCGTATTCACCGGAGACCCGAAACAGATAATCAACCCAAGCGGTTTCCGCTGGGAAGAAGTGAAAGAGAAATTCTATGAAAGAGGTGTCGAGGTCCCGGACGTTCATCTGCTCAATCTAAACTTTCGGTGTGTCGGGAGCATAGTAAAGTTGTCCAACGCTCTTCTGGACCTTAAACAACAATTGATTGGTCTATCCGGATCGGAGCTGAGAGAAGATTGGAAATTCAATGGAAGACCTCCATTTTTTCTTTCAGGAATCAGTGAGAAGGACCTCCTTGACAGGTTGCATCTCACAGGAGCAGGCCAGATTATCCTTGTAAGAAACAGAGGTGAACAGAGAAGACTGAAAAGAGCTTTGCACACCGAACTTGTATTCACAATTAGTGAGGCAAAGGGGCTGGAGTTCGATACGGTCTTCATCTGGAAGTTTTCTTCAAGCAAAAAATCATCCGGAATATGGAGACGGATCAAAGGCGGGGATTTCGACAGGATCCATTACCCGCACATAAGACACGAAATAAACCTTCTTTATGTGGCCATAACAAGGGCTCGAAATACTCTCATCATCTTCGATTCATCCGATGATATATGGGAATTGCCCGGTCTCCACAATCTGCTTTACAGGACCAACGAACAAGATATCCTATCCGAGATATGGCAGAGAGTTTCCACACCGGAAGAATGGGAGAAACAGGGCGACTACTTCTTTGAGCGAGAGTATTATCCTGCGGCGACAGAATGCTATAAGAATGCCGGGAATCTCGTCAGGTCGGAGATTTCCGAGGCCTACGTCCTTGAAGGAAGAAATCAGTTCAAAGCGGCGGCAGAGCTTTTTGAAAAACACGATTTTCTTCAGAAGGCCGCGGAATGCTACGAAGGAGCTGATCTGTTCGCGCGTGCTCTTCCATCGTGGGAAAAACTGAAAAACAAAGACCGCATAAAGCTCTGCAGGATCCGAATGCATGAACAGGATGGAGAATATGATCAAGCCGCGGAGAAGTGGTTCAAACTTAAAAAGTTCAACAGGGCCCTTGATAACTGGCACAAAGCCGGAAACTATCAGAGGATCGGGGAATACTACTATGCAAAAAAGCAATATGAAAAGGCTGCAGAAAAGTTCGAAAATGGAAAAAACTATGAGCTCGCCGCGACATGCTACAAGAAAGCAAAACAATTTGACAAGGCAGCAGACCTGTTCTTGCATGTAGGGGATTTTGTTAATGCGATGAAGCTCTACAAGAAATTGAAAAACGGGCAGAAAATCCTCTCGTGCTACATGGGCCTCAAAGATTACTATAACGCCGCGCTGCTCTATGAAAAGGAAAAAGACATAGATAAGGCGATTACCTGTTTTAGAGATTTCGCAAATGCTTCAGCCGAAAACAGAAATGCACTTTTAGAGGAAGCAGAAACATATCAGCCAAAACGATCAAAACTGAAGGCGGCCGTCCGTTATTCAGCCCTTTCCATGCATGATCGATCCGCTCCCATCTATTTTGAAAAGAGGCATTTCGAAAAAGCCCTGGATGAATTCAGGACAATCATGAACCATGAAAAAGCCGCAGAGTGTCTTCTTACCCTAAATAATTACTATCAGGCTGCACTGGAATATGAAAAAAGCGACAGCACTGATAGGTGGTTTAAAGTCACAGAATCGTTGATAGGACATCTTGACTCATATGAGGGCTCTGGTAGGGCCCCAGAGGGCAAACTGCTAAAAGAGGCAGATGTCTTATTTGAGAGCGGTTCATATGACAGTGCCATGGCACGGTATAAGGCAGTCGGATATCCTGACCGGATCAGTGATGCCTATCTCATGCTGGACCGGGATGAGGAAGCCCTGGAGTATTTCCTGGGCAACGGCATGTATGACGATGCCAGCAGATATCTGGATCATAGGAAGCACATAACCGTTTCTGATGATTTCATCAGCTCTACAGCCAAAAGGTTTAGTGAAAGTCATCGTTTACATTTTGGAAACCGGAGCGGAATCGAAGCAATTGCAAAGCTTTTCAGCTTCCGCCTTAAAGAGAAGCGGGACGAGAAGACACTGCACCTTATCAGTGAGGTCCTGTCTTCTTTTTCATATTTGTTGTTTCACGATGATATCCCCCGTTCTGTGCTGGATCTTACACTGGAGGCAAAAAACTGTAACGTTATTCTGGAGGTACTAAAAACCGGAAAATATATGACAGATACAGAACCGGATCCTCTTGAAACTTTTGTTATTGCCATAGAGGAAAAGGCCAAAAGAGAAAAAGACGA
>CAZEWV010000349.1:0-3418 GCA_964516025.1 uncultured Eubacteriales bacterium | reverse complement strand
ATATGGCATAACCATAGGGCCGAATGACCATCATGCCTTTCATCGGGGCATAGTCAGCGAGTTCAGCTTTGCGGATCATCTCCAAATACCATTTTGAAAAATCCGCGCTCTTCGGTGTTATCTGTTTCACAAATCGATCATCTTTTGTCACTGCGTTCTCCATGTTTCAATTCTCAGTTATTCTAAATACTCCCTCTTTCTTTGTCAAATACAGCCCCTAAAATTAATGGAGGAGTCACAAATCGTGAGGTTATAAAAGAGGCCTCAATTTATCACCCCAGAATTCATCCACAAGGGTGATTGATCTTGTCCAAGAAATATGAGATTTTACATTTGCTAAGAGGAAAAAAGGAAGCAAACATGCCAAACAATATCTTTGAAGAAACATCCATTGAACAAATGGTCAAGGAGAAAGGATTCAATCTCAGTCTCCCGGCTCAAGTAGAAGGACAGGATATGGAAGGAAACTTCTTTAATGAAAAGACTTCCTTATCTTACATCAGTCATCAAGGATCATCATTTTGGTTAAGGACACCCACATCCATTGGCCATGATCTTAGGCTCATTATTGATCTGCCCCCAAAGCTTGCTCAAGATCAAAACTTGAAGCTTATTATCAAGGGAAAAGTCATTTTTGTTGAAGCGTCAACTGATCAGATTCCTAAACAGCGCGTCTCTATCAAGTTTGAAAATAAATATATTATCCAAAATGACGATTAATTAGAATTGATGTTTCACTTAAAAAAACAAAACTAGCCATCCCATCCCCTTTTTCGATGATAAAAACAAAAAAAATATCACCCCTTGAATCATCCAAAAGAGGGATTGAACGATCAAAGTGAATCTGACAAAATCCATATTGACAATGAATGAAGCACACAGTCCTCATCAAATCTCTTTCCGTCCACCCCATTCTGCTGAAGAGAAGGATTTCGATTTCTTTCTTCCGGCAATTGTGTCTGGGTTCGATGCAGAAGGGGTCGAATTTAATGAAAAAACAGAGCTGTCATCCATGAGCTCCTTAAAAGCTCATTTTGGGCTCAAGACCAAAGTCACGATTGGAACAAAACTCAATGTTATCCTCAACATTCCAAAAACGTTTATCCTAGAGAATCAATTAAAGCTGCGGATTTCTGGAGATGTTGTTTTCGCCAAGGTAGATGAGGACCTCGAAAACAAACCGCTGATTTCTATAAATTTAGACAAAACATACAAGATTCATCCCATCAAAAACTAACACTCTCTTTCCTCCCCCCGTGACCCTTGGAGCGATAGACGCTTGACAAGGGAAATTCGATTATATAACATAATTTTAAATTGAGCCTTAGAATTTTCTATTTTCAACAGGACAGACGAGAAGTGTAATCTATGACTAAAAAGAAAACTCCGATTTCGGAAGAAAAAAAAGTCAGCATTCTTATTTACTGCACATCAGATTTGATCCTTTCAGGCATACTCAAAGCCCTTGAGCCTGCTACAGACCTGGAAGTGGTCAATATTGAAAAAAGCACGATTGAAGTCTTTATTGAATCCATCAAAGATCTTAAACCAAAGATTGTTTTATTTGCCAATACAGAACCTCTACCCAATATCCGTGAAATTTGTAAAGCCATCCGAGACCTATTTGATGAGCGGTCAAAATCGCAGCTGATGCTGATCGGAAACATCCCCTCCCATGAAGAAGTCGTGAGTTTGATGAATGCCGGCGTTAGAGGCTATTTCGATCTCAATGATCCGTCTAACCAGCTCGTTGAAGCTGTCCGCATCGTCCTCAAAGGAGAAATCTGGCTGCCTAGAGATAAGATGAGCAGTATAATGGATCGTATCATTTCCGTTGTCGGACGCGATTTAAAAGAAAAAACATTAGACCAACTCACACCCACAGAATTTCAAGTTCTCAGGCTGATCGGACAAGGAAAGAGTAATGATGAAATCGCTGAAGCCATGTTTATTAGTAAAAATACGGTGAGATCCCACATAAAAAGCATTTATTCCAAATTTGATACTCACAGTCGACTTCAGTTGGCCCTCTATGCCATCAATTCAGCATTGTTTTAACACAAGGGAAATATTTCGAGGTAACGATGACTAACAAAAAAACAATTTTTAAAAAGGATAATAGGCGTATAGAATTCCGGCTCGATCTTCCTCTTTCAGCCATCATTGAAGGGGTGCTAGCAAACGGCCAGAGTTTTTCAGAAAAAACAATGATTGAAAATATAAGTTCAACCGGCGCTTATTTCGAACTCAAAGCGCTTATTACAGTTGGCGCAAATCTACTTCTTAAAATTGACCTCCCGAGTTCTCTATCAGAAGACAAAAAATTGAATTTGCGTCTTCCAGGGCACGTTGTCCGCCTGGAAAAAACCGGAAAGAATGGAAATAATCAAGGAGTCGCTCTCAACTTCGACGAAGAACTTGTCAGCGAAGAAATCCAATTTATTACTGAAGCCAGCTAGCCTCCAACAAACTCAGAATATTAGAATCCTAATAAGGAAATTGGAATGCTCATCGTTGCATTGAGTGGTGGAATTGCCTCGGGAAAATCCGTTGTCGCTCGAGTCTTTGAAGAACTCGGGTGTTACATTCATAAAGCCGATCTTGTGGCACACCAGCTCATGGCACCCCATGAACCTGCTTGGGAAAAAATCGTCGTCCGTTTTGGTTCCACTATCTTAAAATCGGACAATACCATAAACAGAACCAAACTGGGATCCATCGTTTTTTCTGACAAAGAAGAACGTCTTTTTATCAACAATCTCCTCCATCCTCTGGTTTTTAAAAAAAAGGAAGAAGAGATAATAAAATTGAACACGGAGGGATTATACAAAATCTTTATATCTGAAGCTGCACTGACTGTTGAAGCCGGATACGCTAAATTTTTCGATAAAATCATCATCACACACTGCCAAAAAAACATTCAAATCGAGCGTTTGATAAAAAGAGATCAGATCAATCACGCAGAAGCCCAAAAAAGAATCGAGAGTCAAATGCCCTCTGAACAAAAATTGGAGTTTGCCGATTACACTATCGATACTTCAGGTTCATTGGAAAAGACCATCGAACAATCGGAACAAGTGTTTAGAATATTGATGTCAGATTTTGAAATTTTATACGGCCCTAGCAATGATAAAAAACAGAAAATTTAGTTTGTCTGAATTATTCTCGAGCCGAGGTTCACGGACAGATGCGAGGCGTCGGCCCATGAGATTGCCACGTCGCTTTGCTCCTCGCAATGACCGTTGCGGTAGTTTTTATGAATTGGATTTTAGGGCGGCTGCAAGCAACGGTATCATAAGTTCATGATGACCTATGAAATAAAAACCTTTCCCTTTTTTCCCCAGAGGTCTCTTCACAACATTCTGATCTGGACGGTAGTGGTGGATAAAATCAAAAACAGCCGTAGAAAATCCATCTA
>CAZEWV010000348.1:0-3423 GCA_964516025.1 uncultured Eubacteriales bacterium | reverse complement strand
TACTATATTGACAACAGTGCCCCGGAACCCATCCGCTCCGCGCTTCTAGAGGGAGGAAGCTGGTGGAACCAGGCTTTTGAGGCCATAGGATACAAGGATGCATTCCTGGTCAAAATCCTTCCCGATGGCGCGGATCCCATGGATGTTCGCTACAATATGGTCAACTGGATTCACCGCTCAACGCGGGGTTGGTCCTACGGATCTTCTGTCACAGATCCACGGACGGGAGAGATCATCAAGGGCCATGTGGCTTTAGGTTCGCAGCGTCTCCGGCAGGATTTTTTGATTGCATCCGGTTTGATTGCCGAATATGAGGAGGGGAAAGTCCTTGATCCCCAGATTAGGGAACTGGCTTTCGCGAGAGTCCGGCAGCTGTCCGCCCATGAAATCGGCCACACTCTTGGAATGGGCCACAACTATGCCGCGAGTGTCAATGACCGGGCTTCAGTCATGGATTATCCTCATCCTCTGATCAAAATCAACAGCGACGGTACACTCGATCTTTCTGATGCTTATGATGCAGGCATCGGAAAATGGGATATAGTTTCCATTGCTTTTGGGTACCAGGATTTTCAGGAAGGCGTCGATGAGGAAAAAGAGCTGAGAGCGATTCTGGACAAGGCCTTCTCCAGCGGGCTTTATTTTCTAGCCGGGCAGGATGCCGGAGCGTCCAGTGCTCATCCTCTGGCGAATGTCTGGGATAATGGGAAAGATCCTGTCGATGAGCTCGAACGTGTGATGAAAATTCGGGCCATTGCGCTTAGAACTTTTACGGAAAAAAGAATCCCGATGGGTGCCCCGATGGCCACACTTGAGGAGGCTCTCGTTCCGACTTATATGTTTCACAGATACCAGGTTGAAGCTGCCTCCAGTAAACTGGGCGGCCTGTATTACAATCACACTCTGCGTGGAGATACGCAAAAATCTCCCTTCATCGTTCCGGCGGACGAACAACGCCGGGCCCTTGATTCACTGCTCAAAACAATTTTGCCACAGAATCTGGCTATCGATAAAAAGCTGCTCAGCATTATCCCCCCTCGCCCTCCGGGATATAGGCAAAATCGAGAACTTTTTCCCGGACACACAGGCTCCACATTTGATCCCTTGGCCGCTGCGGAATCGGCTGCCAACCTTACTGTTGGATTAATCTTACATCCCCAGAGAGCCTCAAGGATGGTGGACTATCATTCCCGTGACAAAAATATTCCTGGATTATCAGAAATTCTGGACCGGCTCATCCAGGCAACCTGGAAATCTCAGGAAAAGCAAGGAACCTTAGCAGAGATCCAGCGGGTAGTCAATAATGTGGTGATGCTCAATGTCATGAGGCTGGCCGTAGAAGAGAGCGCCATCTCTCAGGCCAGAGCTATTGCGTTCCTAAAGCTCGAAGACTTGAAAAACTGGCTGATAAAAGATTACTATGTCATTGACGATAGAGATCAAAAGGCTCATTTCTTTTATGCCGCCAGCCAGATCAAACTGTTTCTCGAAAATCCCAGCCAAATTCAGCTATCACTTCCTCTCTCATCCCCTCCGGGTGCTCCAATTGGAATGTACAGCTATGACCACAGGGATTAAGGAGGGAGTTGTGTCGAAAATAAGTTTTATGAAAATCCTCAAGTTTTTTGTTTTTGCATTTTTTGCCTGTGCCGTTTGTGTATCCTTTGCTCAAGACATTGGACTGACAGATGCTAAAGACAGCTTTAACATACTCCCGGAAAAGAAGAGGGCGGAGGTCATGAATGAGTGGCTCAGATGGAGACTGGATACCATTATTCCTGAGTTGATGCGGAGGGAAGGGATCGACATGTGGCTTGTCATCAACCGTGAATACAATGAGGATCCGGTCTATATGAGCATGATGCCCGAACCCACGATGAATGCCCGTCGTACATCCATTCTTATTTTCCATGACCAGGGTGCAGATAAAGGTGTGCAGCGTCTTTCCGGAAGTTACTATGGGACCAGGTCTTGGTACACGGGAACTTGGGTGGACAAGACAAAAAAACAGTTTGAAAGCCTTGCCGAGGTCATCAAGAAACTCAATCCTAAGAGAATCGGAATCAACACGTCTAACAACTGGGCCTTTGGAGATGGATTGTCTGCCAGCCTGAAGGAAAAACTTGAAAAAGCACTGGGGCCAGATCTCTCCTCTCGTTTTGTATCAGCTGAAAACCTGTGCATCGGATGGCTCGAGACCCGAAGCCCCCAGGAATTGAGCGTGTACCGTCACATCGCTGGCATTGCCCATGATATCATTTCCGAATTTTATTCCAACAGGGTCATCACTGCGGGGATCACATCAACTGAAGATGTGGTCTGGTGGATCAGGCAGAAAGTGACAGATCTGGGTCTCGAAACTTGGTTTCAGCCTTCGATTTCCATTCAGAGATCGAAAAAAGATGCGGACAAGTATAAAGACAATCCTATGGTCATCCAAAGAGGAGATGTCCTCCACTGTGATGTAGGTATCGTCTACTTAGGTCTGTGTACGGATATGCAGCTGCAGGCCTATGTGTGCAGGATTGGAGAAGAAGACGCTCCCGCCGGATTAAAAGAGGCTCTGCGACGAACCATTGAAGTGGGCACCACATTCCGGAATGAATTTAAAACAGGAAGATCTGGAAACGCCATTGTTCAATCTGCAATGGACAAAGCCTCGGCCAAAGGACTTCGGCCCCTCATCTACTCTCATCCTATTGGCACTCATGGCCATGCGGCCGGGCCTCCCATGGATGCCAGACCTTTAGGGAATGCACCCGAAGGCAGTTCGGCCCGGGGCGAGTACCCCCTTTATCCCAACACGTGTTACGCCATCGAATACAGCTGTACAACAAGCATTCCTGAATGGGATGGTCAAGATGTTCGTATTGGATTTGAAGAGACGGGAGTTTACACACAAGACGGCTGCAAGTTTGTCGACGGCTCTCAACAAAAATATTTTCTCATTAAATAAATGTGGATCTTTATTTCCATAATTATAAGAACGAGTTCTGTAAAGTGACTAGAAATCACGCTTCGTTTTCCCCAGCGAGGAAAACTTGCTCGATCTCCGTCCTCTCTCTCCTCCAAAGGAGGAATCATGAAAAAAAGTCATCATATTTTTATCTTTTCTCTCCTCTCATGTCTGTTGATTTTTGGAACCGGCATGGAGATTTTGGGACAGGATTCTTTTAACAAAGATCTGTTGAAGTCCTTTGAGTACAGGGCTCTCGGTCCTGCCAGACAGGGTGCACGTATCCTGACTATTGTCGCACATGAATCCGATCCATTTACGTTTTATCTGGCTGTCGCATCCGGAGGTGTCTGGAAAACGGTCAATAACGGCACGACGTTTACGCCGGTTTTTGATGATGCGGGACGGCTGGCTTTCGGGGCGCTGGCCATTGCCCCCTCCGATCCAAATGTTCTCTGGGTTGGCAC
>CAZEWV010000347.1:2105-3431 GCA_964516025.1 uncultured Eubacteriales bacterium | reverse complement strand
TCAATGTCCCGAATGTTTCGCTCACAAAAGCGGCAGACTTTGCGCTTGGGCGGGAAATATTTTCTGTAGGACGGTCTATCTCTTCTCTGTTCTCTTGCCATTAAATTCCTCCTTTTCTTCCTTTACCGCCGCTTCTTTCTTTTCCGGAGCGGCCTCTTTCTTCTTCGTCCCCGTGTCTTTTCCCTTCTTTTTTGGACTCGCGTCCTTTGTCTCTTCTCTTTTCTTTACCGGAGTCTTCACATCTTCCTTCTTCTCTTCCTTTTCCTCCACTTTCCTTTCTTCTTTCTTCTCTTTCTTCTTCTCTTCTTTTTCCCCCTCGGCTGCTATTTCTTTCTCTGGTTTCTCTTCAGGGGCAGGTTCTACGGGCTTTTCTTCGACTCTCTTCTCTTCTTTCTTCTCTTCGGCTGCGGCGTCTTTCTCCGGTTTCTTTTCGGGGGGTGCGACTACGGGTTTTTCTTCGACACCCGTCTCTTCTTTAGATTTTTCCTCAGCCCTCGGTGCTTCACGGAAAGTTTCCGCCTTTCGGGAAGCCCCTTTCTTTGTTCTCCGGATATTCTCCCGTTCCTCCATTTTGATAGTCAGGTAGCGGATAACCGCTTCAGTCTGTTTGAAATTTCTCTCTAATTCCATGGGGATATCGACCTCCCCCTTGTAAAGAAAAAAGACATAGACCGCGTCTTCGAATTTTTTAATCGGATAAGCAAGTCTTCTCTTTCCCCATTTGTCCACATTGATCATCCTTCCTTTTTTTTCGGAAACGATCCCCGCCATTTTTTCGATGAGCTGTTCAGCCTCCTCTTCAGGCAGGGTGGGAGCAATGAGGAATGTTGTTTCGTATAGTCTCATAATTGCCTCCTTATGGCTTTAAAGCTCCTTCTTTTTCCAGAAGGAACAAGGAGCTTTTTTATTTCAATTAAATTGGTTCATGGCTTTATCAATTTTTTCATTGAGTATTAAATCCAGGGCTTTTTGTGCTGTGTCCAAGCCTGTGTTCAGCAAAGGTCGGTCCTTCTCTTCAAAAGGAGAGAGGACAAAGTCCGTCGCTGTCACATCCGAGGCTAGGGGACCAATTCCCACTCTCATCCGGGGAAACTGAGTCGTCTGAATCTCCTGAACAATTGAACTCATACCATTGTGTGTGCCAGGCCCTCCACTTGTCCTGATCCGTATTTCTCCTAGCGGGATGTCGAGGTCATCATAGACAACTAACAGGTGATTAGGAGCAACTCCTCTGCTTTCCAAAACACATTTGACGGCTAGCCCGCTTCTATTCATATAGGTCTGGGGAAGAGCCAGGAGGATTTTTTCTCCATGCTGCTCTGTCAG
>CAZEWV010000347.1:0-2005 GCA_964516025.1 uncultured Eubacteriales bacterium | reverse complement strand
TTCTTCTTCTTCAGTTTTTTCTTTCTTGATCACTTTCGGTTCTTCCCCTTCAGCCATAACTTCTTCCTCTATCTCCTCTTCGACTTCCACTTCTTCTTCCTTGGCAGGAGCCTGGATCAGAACGACAACCGACTCAGGATCGCTTGTGATTTTGACTCCTTCTGGAGAATCGATTTCATCGACCCTTATCGACTGATGAAGATGGAGCGCGTTGATATCGACTTCAATGTGCTCAGGAATATCCTTTGGCAGACATTCGACTTCGATCTCCCGTGAGCTAAAGTCGACAAATCCTCCTTCCGCCTTGACTCCGACAGCTTCGCCAACGAGAACAATAGGAATAGCTACCTTGATCTCTTTATCCATTGCGATCAAGATCAGATCCACATGAAGGAGTTCATCTGAAACGGGATTGATCTGAAGCTCCTTGATCATGGCATCTCTTTTTTCCGAGTTGAAAGACACCATAAAGAGTGTGTTTTCCCCTGTTTCAGATTTTAAAATGGAAAACAGGTCTTTTTTATCCAAAGTCAATGGCACGCTATCCATCCCGGGACCATAAAGGATAGCCGGAACCCGTCCTTTTCGACGGACCACACGGGACGCGTTTTTTCCGAAAATTTCTCTCTTTTCCGCTTTTATCACCAAGCTCATCTCTCTTTCCTCCTTAGGTAAACAGTGAACTCACCGAACTTCCCTCGTGAATTCTTTTGATGGCTTCACCAAAAAGGTCCGCCACCGAAAGGACGGTGATTTTCTCTGTCATGTTCGATTCCTCATTCACTGGAATGGTATTTGTGACAACCAGGTTCTCTAACGATGATAGTTTGACTTTCTCTTTTGCCTGCCCAGAAAAAAGGGGATGGGTGCAAGCAGCAAAAACTCTCTTGGCACCATCTCTTTTCAAGGCTTCAACGCTCTGTATGATTGTTCCTGCCGTATCGATCATATCATCGAGGATGATAACATCACTCCCCTCAACTTCTCCAATCACATTGAAGACCTTGGCAACATTGGGTGCTGGCCTGCGCTTGTCAATTATGGCCAGCTTCGCATCGAGTCTTTTTCCGAAGTTTCTCGCTCTTCCAACCCCTCCTGCATCGGGGGAAACTACTGTGACCTCTTCGAGTTCCATGGGAAGGAAGTGCTGTGCCAGAACCGGAGCTGCAGTCAGATTGTCAACAGGGATGGAGAAAAATCCCTGAATTTGAGGGGAGTGAAGATCCATGGTCAGGATGCGATTGGCTCCGGCTGCCTCGAGGAGTTCGGCGACCAACCGGGCCGTTATTGGCACTCGGGGCCTATCCTTCCAATCCTGTCGAGCATAACAATAATAGGGGACAACCGCCGTGATGCGTTCTGCAGAGGCCCGCTTAAAAGCATCAATCATGATAAACAACTCCATAAGATTGAAGTTGGCATCCCGGGCTCCAGACTGAAGAATAAACACATCCTCTCCACGAACATTTTCATCGATGTAAAAATGGATTTCTCCATCACTGAATTGATCCAAGACACATTTTCCCAGATTAATCCCCAGATAGCTGGCTACATCCGACGCCAGGTTTTTGTTCGAGGACCCTGTAAAAATTTTCATGCCGTTACCTTCTTTTTTCCTTTTTTTGGCTGGGGCGGGAGGATTCGAACCTCCGAATGGCGGCTCCAAAGGCCGCTGCCTTACCGCTTGGCTACACCCCAACATTTATGCTGTCCCAGTACTGGGCCCGGGAAAGCGACTTTGCCAGGCTCAGCGAATATGTGTTCTTCAGTCTTTCGCACACATCCAAGGCCTTTTTCTTCTGATGAAAAAGACCGAAAACCGTAGAACCAGAACCGCTGACAAGAGACAGCTCTGACTCCAGTTTGTAGAAAAGGCGTTTTATGTCTCTGAGCTGAGGATGTAAGTTAAATACCGTCTCTTCTAAACTGTTTTCTAAGGAACCATACTCAAAGTTGTCTAGAAACCTGCTAATTTTACTGTCTTTGCCCTCTGAAGTCAAGAGTG
>CAZEWV010000346.1:0-3451 GCA_964516025.1 uncultured Eubacteriales bacterium | reverse complement strand
AAAAACTTGAGATTAATCCCTATGAACATGAGGAGGTTGGTCTAAAATCTTTTAAATCGATTAGAGATAAGGATGGAGAAGTCATCCTGTTTGATGTCAATAATTCTGAGGCACAGTGGTTTGCCAATGATGGGGAATATCTAGGAAGTCTTTTTCAAAAGGGCCAAGGACCTGGGGAATTCACTGACATGTCTCTTCTCTACGTTCGTTTTATGAACGGCGAGATATGGGTAACTGGCAGGCGAAAACTGGCCAAATTCGATAAAGAAGGACAATTCATAGAAGAGTTTCAAATAGGAGATTCTATCGCCCACTTTGTTAATAAAAACCAGTATGTCACTGATAAACGAACAAGAAAGGATCAAGATCAGATAAAGCAAATTATGATAAAAAACATAAAAGAAAAATTCGAGATCGCTGAGGGACCAATTTTTATGGAAGGGAAAAATCTTGGTATGATCAGAAATCCAAGCGGGAGTGGAGGATTCGGCGAACAGTGGGGCACACCTAATATTGTCTATGCTGTCGACCGGGAGATGAAAAAAGTCTATGTAGCCAAAAATACAGAATACAAAATCTACGTTAAAGACCTTGAGGGGAATACTCTTCACGTCATCGAAAATCCACATGCTAGAGTCAAAATAAGCCTCAAAGAAAAAGAAGATCTGCTGGAATGGCTGTTAAGGGATGGACGGAGTAAATGGGCGTTAAACGCTTACCCTGATAAGCTTGTGGCATTTAAAGACATGAAAGTTCTTCCCAAGGGATATCTGGCTGTTTACAGAATATCCGGGATAAAAAAATATGAAATTGATATCTTCGACAGCGAAGGGAAATATATCTATATTTTAGATCCTCCAGAAAATATATCCCTGGAGCGGGTAGATTTCTACGACTTTGGATTCACGACCGTAGAAGAGAGGGATGATATGCCTGTCTATGTTGAATACGGGATCAAAAACCTGCCAAAAATCTTCAATTAAAGGGACATCATACTTAATTCAATAAGAAAATAATTAAGTATAGTGTCCCTCTAATTCGGGTTCATTTTAGAGGCAATATGTCCCCATTTTTATACAAAAAACTGTCGCCCTGCTTTAGAGGATACCAGAACTTGGTTTTTGAATATTTTGTCTGTGCAATAGTAACAAATTCTTTGGCTCTCGCTTCTCTTGCCCCATAGTGCATGGGCAGCATTACTCGAGGTTTGAATTTTTCGACCGCATACAGCTCCCCCTCATATGTAGGGCTTCCGAATATGGAAAGGAAAATAAGGTCAAATTCATTCCTATGCTGAGACATATAATCGATATTATCCTTATAAACCGGATTTAAGGCACCGGGAGAATTCCCATGATCCCCAGAATAGTAGATTGTCAGACCGTCAACTTCTATCAAAAACGCCGACTCCGGGATGCCGTCGAAATCGTGAAAAATATTTTTTACCTCCAGCGGACCAAACGACTTTGATATACGATCTTTGCCATAAGCAAAATGGGATTGTGCCTCATGGGCAGGCCATCCGAATATATATGTGATATGAGGGATCACTTTTTCCCATTCTAGTATTTTTTCGTCAAAATGATCGCCGTGGCCGTGGGACATAAATACATAAACATCTTGGTCCTTGATTTCATTTGGATCGATAAATCCATTGAATAGGGAAGGCCCTTCCGTTCTTTCGAACAGCTCCCAATAATCAAAAATCATCAATGTGCTGGATGTTTTTACCGCCCAGCCATTGTGATAGAGATACCAGACTGCCGCTTCGCCATTTTTCAATTGAATGTCGGAAAGGTTGAGATATTTTTTCTCGGTTTGAACACAGTTTGCGAAAGCAAAATGGAATATGCAAAAAACAAATAGAAAAAACAAGATAAATTTATGTGTACATTTCATTTTTTCACCTCGATAAAACCTCAATTTTCAATACGTCTGGAAAATATTATCTGTTTATATAACCAGAATATCAATGAGTATAGTGATAAGGATCAAACTCCAATCAGCTCTTCAAATAATTAAGTATAGTGTCCCTTTAATTATTGTCTTTAATTGATTGCTATTCGTAGCGCAGAGAATCGACGGGGGCAGCAAGGGCTGCTCTCAGAGTCTGATAAATAACCGAAATCAAAGCCACTGCTAAAGTTATCAATCCTGCGGCAAGGAAAGGTCCAAAACCGATCTTTGTCCTGAAGGCAAATGCTTGGAGCCATTTATTAACAACAAAATAGGCTGCTGGCCACGCGAATAGATTGGCCACAATCACCCAGCGTGCATAACTCTTTGTAAAAAGAAATATTATATTTGTGACACTTGAACCTAAAACTTTTCGAATTCCGATCTCTTTGGTCCGCTGTTCTGTGCTGTATGCCGCAAGGCCGAAGATTCCAAGACAAGCCACAAATACGGTCAGAACACAGAAGGAAATAAGCAGAGATGCCAACCGCCTTTCACCACCATAGGCCCGGAGATGGAGATCACTGATATAAGTGAAATTAAAGATCTGTTCCGGCGCAATCTCGTTCATGGTCTCTTTAATACGGAAAATAACGTCCTGATTCCCTTCAGAAGGAAGCCGCACGATAATTTCGGCGGCCGTCTCATCGGAGTGGAAAAGGACTGTTGGATAAATCCGTGAATGGATTGAATTTGTATTCCAATCCTCAAGCATACCGACGATTTTAAAGGCTTTATCCCCTCGATAGAGAAAGGAACCAATAGGAACTTCAAGTCCTAGACTCTCTGCAGCGGTCTTGTTAATCAATACGGTTTCTCTATCACTTGTCCGACCTTCATCAAAATTCCGTCCTGCCAATAGCTTTAATCCCATTACGGGAACAAAATCCGCATCCGCTTCAAGAGACTGAAGCAGCTTGCCTTCTTCTTCAGTTTGACCCTCAATCCGTATGTAGGAAATGCTGCGATTTTGACTGGATGGAAAATTTTCTATAGATGCTGCCGCCAATGCTCCGGTTCGACTCAGGATTTGACTCTTGATAAGGTTGGAGTTCTTGAGACGAGACGCATCCCGATTGCTCAGAATTATCAAATTGTCCTTATTGAAACCGAGATCTTTTGTTTCAGAATAACGAACTTGTTTGAAGACGATCAATGTGCAAACAATCAAAGCCCCGGCTATAAAAAACTGCATCCCTACCAAGACCCTCCGCATAGCGGACCTGGAGGGCCCCCGGGGAATGCCGGATCGAAATATGACCGCTGCCTGGAAACGGGAGAGGAAAAATGCCGGGTAGGATCCTGCAAGAAAGCCTACAACTAAAATCATGGCGGCAATAGAGGGAAGAATCCATGGTGTCGTTAATACACCCAGATCGAAGGTTTTTCCGAGATAAATATCCAGCCGTGGCTTAAACAGAGAAAAAAGGACAAGTCCCACAATCCTGTTTGGTTTTTCTTTCAGCGACTCTCACCATGCGCTTTCCGGCCAACG
>CAZEWV010000345.1:0-3472 GCA_964516025.1 uncultured Eubacteriales bacterium | reverse complement strand
ATCTTGGCCAGCTTGGTTTTTCCAGACCTGAGCACTCCCTCAATGGCAATGTGCTTATACGGGATTTTTTCTTTAACTGACATTATTTAAAAACATTCCCTCTGTAAGCAAATTAGCATCACAAATCAGCTTAAAAAATAACGGATAACAGGGGATAAGTCAAACGTGCATTTCAATTTCCATGATTTTAAGAACGAGTTCTGTAAAGTAAAAAATAAAATCACTGAAATGGAAATACTTCGGTCAATTGAAGGTTAGCTTTTGGGCGCTTTATTTACCAGTCTTCTCCGTCTTAACGTCTATCTCTTCTTTCACTCTTACTTTAATACCGGCGGGTATCACAATCCAGGCGATAATATAGAACAAGGTCATAGGGATTAAAGCAGAAATGATCAAGACGGCAACAAATAATAATCTTACCAGAGAGACATCCAGTTCCATGTAATCGGCGAGACCCGAACATACACCCCCGATCATTTTCTGATCCTCAAGCCGAATGAGTTTTTTAGCCATTATACTTGCCTCCCACTATAGAATACGTCTAACACACAAAATAGTTCCTTCCTCTAAATTTGTAAATATCCGTTTCTATACCGGACGACCCTATTTAATCTCCAAATTTTATTCCCTGGGCAAGAGGGAGCTCTTTGGACCAGTTGATAGTGTTTGTCTGACGCCGCATGTATCCCTTCCACGAATCCGATCCCGCTTCTCTCCCTCCGCCTGTTTCTTTTTCTCCTCCGAACGCGCCTCCGATCTCAGCTCCTGATGTGCCGATGTTCACATTGGCAATCCCGCAGTCCGAGCCCCTGTGAGAGAGGAATGTTTCCGCGGTGAGGAGATTGGTGGTGAATATTGCACTGGATAGTCCCTGAGGAACAGCATTGTGGATTTCGATGGCCTCGTCAACATCCGTGTATTCCAAGAAGTAGAGGATGGGTGCAAATGTCTCATGGTGAACGATTTCAGTCTGCTCAGGCATCTTCACAATAGTGGGCTCGACAAACTGCTCCCCGAGTTCGGGCAGTCTGTTCCCTCCATAGAGGACTTCCCCACCCTGCTCTTTGGCTTTTTCCAGAGCGGCCATCATGTCCTCGACAGCCCCTTTTGTGACCAGCGGGCCCATAAGGATTCCTTCCTTGAGGGGATTTCCGATTTGAACCTGGCTGTATGCATTTCTAATTTTTTCGGTCAATTCGGAAACAACCGATTTGTGAATGATCACCCGCCTTGTGCTTGTGCATCGCTGTCCTGCCGTACCGACCGCACCAAAAAGGATGGCGCGCATAGCCAAATCCAAATTGGCATCCTTATCCACGATGATGGCGTTATTCCCTCCCAATTCAAGAATGGTCTGGCCAAACCGCCTGGCTACAGCTTCGGACACCCGCCTCCCCATCTTTGTGGAACCGGTAAAGGAAATCAGGGGAAGTCGCGCATCATTGATCATCCGTTCCCCGACAACTGCACCTCTTCCTATAGTGATGTTAAATATCCCCTTTAACCCATGATCGGCCATGACTCGGTTAGCAATGTGCTGAACCGCAACAGCGGTTAACGGAGTTTCAGAAGAAGGCTTCCAGACAACGGTGTCCCCACAAGCTGCAGCAATGGCCGAGTTCCAGGCCCAAACCGCGACAGGAAAGTTAAAGGCAGAAATGACGCCGACAGCACCCATCGGATGCCACTGCTCATACATACGATGTGCAGGACGTTCGGAATGCATAGTCAGACCGTAAAATTGCCGGGAGAGTCCCACGGCAAAATCACAGATATCGATCATCTCTTGGACCTCACCGATGCCTTCAGCTCTGATCTTTCCCATTTCAAGAGTGACCAGCTCGCCCAGGGGTTCACAATATTCTCTCAGCGCTTCCCCCAGATCTCTGACAACCAAACCTCTCTTTGGAGCCGGGAACATGCGCCAGGATTGGAAGGCGTTGACCGCCTGGGTCATCACGTCCTCATATGTTTTTTCTGTGGCCTGAAGAACGGTGGCGATTGGATTCCCTGTAGCCGGATCACAGGAGACAATTTCTTCACTCTGAGGATCTTCATACCAGTCATCAGGACCGGAACAAGATCCCATATTGACGTCTTTAATTTGGAGTTTGTCGAGTAATGTTTTCATTTTATTCTCTTTATTTTGATATTTCTATTCTTCTTGAAGGAAGGGGTATCTGTAATCTCTGGGCGGATTCATCGCTTCCTTAATCGTCCGGGCACTTGTCCAGCGGAGAAGGTTCATGTAGGAGCCTGCTTTATCATTTGTTCCAGAACCTCTGGCCCCACCAAACGGCTGCTGGCTGACAACGGCTCCCGTAGGTTTGTCGTTGATATAGAAGTTTCCTGCAGAATGGCGAAGAGCTTTAAATCCCTGGATGACCGCCTGTCGGTCATTGGCAAAGATCGCTCCTGTCAGTCCATAGGGGGACGTCATATCACAAATTTCAAGCGTTTCCTGAAACTTGTTCTCCTTGTAGACAAAAATCGTCAGCACCGGCCCGAAGATTTCCTCTTCCATTAACTTATGGTGCGGATCTGTAGTGACAACGATGGTCGGTTCGATAAAATAGCCCTTGGAATCATCATACTTTCCGCCGAAAATGATCTCGGCATCGGTTGACTGTTTGGCATATTCGATGTATTCCACAATCGTGTCGAAGGCGGCTTGATCGATCACCGCACCCATAAAAGTGGAAAAATCGACAATATCTCCCATTTTTATTGTCCCGGCTTGATCGATCAAATTGTCTTTGATGGAATTCCACAAATTAGATGGAATATAGGCCCGGCTGGCCGCAGAGCACTTTTGGCCTTGATATTCGTAAGCCCCTCTGATCAGGGCCGTCACAACGACATCCATATCGGCTGACTCATGAACGAAGATGAAATCTTTTCCTCCGGTTTCCCCCACAATTCTCGGATAGCTTTTATAGTTTTTGATATTGGCACCGATGGTCTTCCACATACCCTGAAAAACTTCCGTACTCCCCGTAAAATGAACTCCAGCAAGGTCTGGCTTTCCCAATACCGGATCACCAACATAACGGCCCGGACCTGGAATAAAATTTATCACTCCGTCCGGAAGACCGGCTTCTTTGAACATTAAAGCCAGAAAGTACGCCGAATAAACAGCCGATGACGCCGGCTTCCATAAGGCTACGTTGCCCATCATCGCCGGTGCTGTGGGGAGGTTTCCGGCAATGGACGTAAAATTGAAGGGAGTGATGGCAAAAATAAAACCTTCAAGAGGCCTGTATTCCACATAATTCCAGATTCCCGGGGAAGAGTCAGGCTGCTGTGCATAGATTTGGCTCATGTAATAGGGATTAAAACGGTAAAAATCGATGAGCTCGCAGGCTGCATCGATCTCTGCTTGATGGGCGGTTTTGGATTGTCCCAGCATAGTCGCCGCATTGACAACATCTCGGTATTTTGTGGCCAAAAGTTCGGCGGCACGGAGAAAAAT
>CAZEWV010000344.1:0-3475 GCA_964516025.1 uncultured Eubacteriales bacterium | reverse complement strand
TTGGAGGATTGAGAAAAGATCTGCCTCGTCTGGATTTATTCTCAAAAACACATATTTCCCTTCCTCTGCATAATCAGCTTTCAGACAGAGAGGTGGACCACATTATCACGAGCATCAAGGAGGGATGGTAGATTTTCAGGAATAAAAAAAAATCTAGTTTTGAGGACTGGGCAAAAAGCAGCTTTGGAGGTTATCTCTTCAAACTCTTTTTTAAACCCTACACCGAACAATTCTGGCAAATCCCCTGCCAAGAACTCTCGCCGGACTCCATGCCGACAAACACACGGTTGTCTTTCTTTAAAACCCTGAAGCTCCTATTCATCAAGGATATCGTTCGCTCCAGCATGTCATTAGTCGAAAGGGAAACCACTCTTCTCCTTCGATACCCCAGGCAGGGTATCGGGGTTATTCCCGAGAAGATCGTCGAACAGATTGAACATTTTGGAGGGAAGGTCCATGAGGGCTGGTCGGCCAAAAAAATATCCCTGCAGCCGGACCAGACATTCCAAATCCAGGCTGTCAACGGTTTGGAATCGACAATCTATACGGCGGATGAGATCATTTCTACAATCCCCATAACAGAACTCGTCCCGATCTTGGAACCAAAACCCCCAGAATCAGTCCTGGAAAGCGTTTCTCACTTGGATTTTCTCTCCCTTATCGTGGTTTATCTCGTCATCAACAAAAGAGAAATTTTAGAGAGCTCCTATCTTTACCAGTTGGCTACTCCGTATAACAGGATTGGAGACATGAACAAATTCTGCCCTGATCTTTGCCCGGACGATGAAAACATGCTTGCCCTGGAATTCACATGCCATAAAGACGACACACTATGGCGGGCCAGCAAGGAAGAGCTTTTTGAAATCTCAATCGAACACCTGGAAAAAGATAATGTCCTCAAACGTGAGGAGGTTAAAGATATTTTTGTTCTCAAAGCCCGGCATGGATATCCGATATACTTCCATGATTACAAGGACTATTTGGAAAACATTCTCTTTTATGTAGATTCCATCAAGAATTTTCATGTGCTGGGGCGTCCGGGGAGATACATGTATATGGACATGGATCAGTGTCTCCAGGAAGCCTTTGATCTTGTGCGCGCCCGGTTCGGATAACGACCCCACGGTGTGGACTTTGGGATTTGACCTGGCCCGAGTGATTTCATGGTCAAAAAAAGAGCCAATTATCTAACTTTTCTCAGCCTTATTTTTGTACTTGGCGTTTTTCTACGCCTTACAAACTTGGGCAGCACAATTTTATACTGGGATGAACCTCTTCACTGTATTCGTATCGCCGCACAATCCCTCCCGTTTGTTCTGACGCACAATGACGGGAGTGCTTTCTTTGCGCTGCTTGTTCACCTTCTGATTCCTCTTGGAAAGCTTGAGCTTATGGCCCGCTTCCCTTCGATTATTTTTGGTGCGGCAACAATTTTGACCACCTGTGCGTTGGGGAAAGAACTTTTTTCAAAGAGAGAGGGTCTTATGGGCGCTCTTTTTGTCTCCCTCTCTCCACTGCTTATTCGGTATTCTCAATATTCTCGCAGCTATTCCATCTTTGCCTTTTTCTCTCTGCTGTCATTTTATTTTTTCATAAAAGCAGTCAGGCAAAATCAAACAAAACACTGGATCGGTTTTTGCCTCGCTTCTATTTTCAATCTTTACAATCACCTCTTTGCTTTCTTCCTTCTTCCTGTTTTCGGGATTTATGCGGGTATTTCCGGATTAAGAGGGGTGCTCGGGAAAAAAACCCATCACAAAAAAAATTTTCACGCTGCCATTTTTTATAAATTTATCCTCTGGACTCTAATTGCACTTGTTCTCATTGTCCTCCTCTATCTACCCGACCAGGGCGCGCAGACGTTTATCGCAGACTCTTTGGACAAAGCCACTATTGAGACTGCTGAAGAAAAGGCTCCTCTGTTCCCTTTCATCGAAGTCCTGCGGAATCTGCTTACTCCCCAGAGTTCGGCGGCCCTTTTTCTTATTCTTTTCCTTGCTGTTTTAGGACTTATCGAATTGTTTAGAAAGGATAAATTCATAGCTGCACTGTCGATTCTCTACGTCACGATCCCCTATGTCATCTTTATCCTGATAAAACCCTCTCCTGCCCACATGCTCTCTCTCTGGAGATACATGACCTATATGCTGCCGCTGCTTCTGCTCTTTCTCGGAAGAGGGATTCTCTCCGTATCATCTCTACTGTCCATTGTGATCATTCAATTGAAAACACTCCCTATGAGAAGGGATGTCGTTTTGAAAGTATTCGCAGGAATTCTTTTTCTCTTTTTTCTTTTCAGAGGATTCGACTATAAGAGCTATTATCTGGACTTTTGGAGGCTCAATACCCTTAAAATTCGACACAACGTCTCTAATTATTTGAGGGACAATATAAAAAAGGATTCCTTTATTTTTTTTGATACCTTTCCCGCTTCAAACCTGATTTTACTCGCCAATCCTCTGACAAGGGGACTCCCTGTCGAAGAGATTGAGCTCCCTATAAGGAAAAACCAACTTTCAAATAACACGCGTAACAAAATAATGGTCTATAGAGCCCGCCAGGAAATCCTTGAATGGTACGCGTTCAGTCCTGTCGATCTTTGGATTGTCACGCGATTGAATCCAGAAAACCAAAAGCGCCTCCTTGACCTTGCCAGCCAAAATCCTTCGATATTTGCCCAGAACATTCAGGATTTGACATATCTTCATCTTAAAAACACACATACGGTGTTGTGGGAAAAATTGGACCTTTTGACAAAAATTTTCCTCCAACTGGAAATGGAACCGCAGAAAAAGACAGATTTTCACTTGATCTCAGCCAGGGCGCTTCTTTTGGGAGAAAATTTTGAAAAGGCCAAAGAACATCTAACAAAAGCTCGGCTCTATGCAGCAGAACCTTTTACATCCAACACCGTACGTCCGCCAATGATTCAAAAAATGCTTGATCCTCTTTTTAGATTAAACGCCCAAAAAGTTAGAAAGATAGCGTGGGACAATTTCCTGCATGCGGATATCGCTAAACTCCTTATCCGTCAAGGAGACATATTTCGCAGAGAATCAAAATATGATCTCGCAGTGCAGTCTTATGAGGAATGCATAAATCTCTCATCAGAATATTCCCTGAGAATATCCAATAGGATCGCGGCAATCGCCCATCGTCACTTCAACAATGGTCAGTGGAAAGAGGCCATTGTCTATGCAAAAAAATCTCTTCATCTGAATCCGGAAAGAATTGATCTCCATTTTTTCCTCGGAGAATTGTATCGAAAAGATGGCTTTATTCCGGAAGCTTTGGACGCTTACATAGCTCCCTTTGATAAGGACGCTATGTCAGAGAACATTCAAGAGAAACTGCTGAGTACGGATCCACTCTTGACAATATATAAAACCGAATCCTCTTTGGTTTTAATTTTTAGGGCTGAAAGCAGAACCCGGTTTGCCGGTAAAGTCGAAGGGAATACGAAAATCAAGGATGT
>CAZEWV010000343.1:0-3481 GCA_964516025.1 uncultured Eubacteriales bacterium | reverse complement strand
AAGGGCTACAACCTTCAAATGAAGTTATCAAAATCAATGGAGGTGTAGCCCAATGGACGAACTCGAAATCAAGATCGCCATTAACTATAAAATACCAAAAAACGATCTCACACTCAATGGAATTTTGCATGGCCTTAAGGAAGACCAAAATATGCTGATGCGAAGTATAGTCAAAACGATTCTTAATGCTTTGGAAGAGAAAACCGTTGAGGAATATAAATCTGCTCATCCAGAGAGATATTACAGACATGGCCGCCAGCCCCGGGCCCGTAAACTTATCACCTCTTTCGGTCCTGTCTGTTACAGACTGGCTCAGCTCTATGACCGGAAAACAAAAAAGGTGTTTCCTCCGTTGGTCCAAAAGCTTTCGATTCTTCCCTATAAACAGTATCAGAGAGAAGCTATGGAAGCGGCTGTGGGGCAAGTGATTCATCTTTCCTATCGTCTGGGAGAGAAAGAGGTGCGTCGGATTATGGGATACGCTCCTGGCAGGAGCACTTTGCACAGATGTGTCAAAGAGTTGGCTGAGGGCTATGGACAGTGGCCCTCTTATAAGCATCGGGACTTTAAATTCTTGATGGTCGATGGGACGAAGGTCAAACGTCAGGGGCCACGGGGACAACCTCTGGACAAGGCGGAGATGCGGTGGGCCTTGGCCTCTGAGGGGCAGAGAGGAGGGTTTGAGCCTGTAGGATTCTGGGTAGATAAAGATTGGAAAGTTATCCGCAAAGATCTTGAGAAGAGATTGGATTACGAGAAACTGGAAGTTCTGTTCTCCGATGGGGAGCCTGGAATAGAAGACAATCTTCTTTCTGAAGGCATGAGGCTGCAGAGGTGTGCCTGGCATGGAAAAAGAGATTTTCCCTTCCTCCTCTACCAGGATGGAGCGAAAAAAGAAGAACAGCAACCTTTTCACGCGCTTATGAAGGAGATTATGCTTTTCTCTTTGACCAAAGAGATGTTGGAGGAAGTTCTGCCTCCAGATAAAGAGCTTGTCGTCAATCTTATCGAAGAGATAAAGAGAGGCTTCGATAAACTGATTAAGGCCCTTGACCCTGAAAAATATCCAAAGGCCAGAACTTATATCGAGAACTTTTCGAAGAATGCTCTTTTGGTTTTTGACTACTGGCTTGAGGGGAAGGGCTGGATCCCGATGACAACCAATGCGATAGAAAGCGTCTTCAGTCGAATAGTCAATAGAGTCAAACATGTAGGGAGGCGGTGGAGTGATGAGGGACTTATCAACTGGCTGCTGATTGCTTTTCGGAAGATCTATAAACCGGCTCTCTGGGATGAACTTTGGACAAAATACCTGAAGATCCATAAGCCGTTACGGTTCTCTAGTTTGAGAGTTTCCTATGCTTGGATTTAAGGCTTTCCCGTCACTTTGGGACAAAGCCTAATATTATCCTTATTAGATTGCAAGTCGTATATTTGATGATATCAGTATCCATCAGAGGAACGATTTCTTTACCTGAAAGCCGTTAAAGTATTGCGGAGCTTGAGAAATCACTCAGCCACAGCCGCCTAGTCTCAAAGTGTCTCTTACAGCTTGTCCAATGGGCTGGATATATCTGAATAGCTTATACGGGCCACATGAGTATAAATCATGGTCGTATTTACATTTTTATGACCCATGAGTTCCTGGATCGTTCGAATATTATATCCCGCTTCCAGAAGTTGTGGTGCAAAACTATGCCGGAACGTGTGGCAGCTTGAAGGTTTTGAAATCTCCGATTTTCTAATGGCTTCTTTGATTATTCTTTGAAGAGTGCTGGGTTGGACATGATGACGTAAGACCATTCCACTCACGGAGTGGACTATCAGGCTTTTCGAGGGATAGACCCATTGCTAGGCCCATTCTTTGTTGGCATTCGTATATTTTTTCGCCAGGGCATCGGGAAGAGTTGTGATCCCGTATCCTTTCGCCAAATCCTGGTCATGCAACTTCTTCATTCGCTGTAAATGTTCTCTCACAGATTCCTTGATTTTGTCTGGCAGTATGGTGGTTCTGTCCTTCTTACCTTTTCCCGCCCGAATGATCAACAAATTATTGGCAAAATCGATGTCCTTGACTCTGAGACGGATACATTCCATAAGGCAGAGGCCGCTTCCATAGAGGAGTTGAGCCACGAGAAGATAGGGGCTCTCGAGAAAGGAAAAGAGGTGATGGATCTCTTCGCAAGTCAAGACAACTGGCAGTCTTCTCTTCTGCCTTGCTCTGACAGTATCAGCCAGATCGCTCAGGTTTTTCTGCAGGATATTCCGGAAAAGATACAATAAAGCGTTAAATGCCTGGTTTTGTGTTGAAGCCGAAACTCGATCATGGTGAGCGATATGGCTTAGATAATTTTTGACATCTGCCCCTTTCAGCGTCTGAGGTTTGCGATTACTCCAGTGTTGCCAGAATTTGTAAATCCATATCCTTTAGGATTTTTCCGTCCGGGAGAATAATGTCGAAGACGCATGTTTTCGTGCAATTTATTGAATATTTTATCCCAATCAGACAAATTTCGTTCGTTGATCGGTCCCATGGGTTTTGATTAAATGGAGCCATTTGACGAAAGGAGAGAAGGTTTCGGCTTGAGATATTTATCGGCATATAAAAGAATCGCGTCCGCCGCCTGTTTGACTTTCCAGTCGGCAAAGTGGGGATTCGTTTCCATAGCCTCGAGGTATGAAGAAACAATCTGAGCGATCGGCTTGGAAGGTCAATTTTGCAATATTTGAGAAACCTATCCACCCAAAAGACATAGAATCTTGCTTTTTCCGGGGTGACCAACCGATGACGCTCGAGAAAATCTTCAAATTCTGCAAGATTATTTCGATGGCTATCCAATCAGAATCCCCAAGATGAATATTATGGCCGTCGAATATGCTGCTTGCAATCTAATATGGATAATTTTAAGATAATACTGCAATTGTGCAGGGATATTTGATGGAATCACATAATATATGACGTCAATGAAGGGAGATTTGTATCAAATAAAGCATGTTGTATATTAATAGTTAGGAGCACCGCCGAGGTGCTAGGTAATGAGAGAGCTGCAGAATGAAGATTGCCAAACTCTTCAAAATGGTGGAACGAAAACCACTAGGTGTCAGCATACCGACCTTGCTGCGCCTCGCTGAAAACGCAAACACACCCGAGTTTGCCACTTGGCTACGTCTAGAACTTCTCGGCTACGTTGCTGCGAATCCTGTCATGACTGAGGAGGTCACCGTTCCAGAGTATCGGTCTGTGAGTGGCCGCTGGTTCGATGCCTACAACCGCCCGCTACTTCTCACGGACCCTTCGCTCAATTTCATTGAAGAGACTCGCGTGAGGTCCGGCATTCACGAACTGGAGAGCTTTGCCCGCTCCAAGGGAACAATTGCGGTCCAGGTACCGGCCCACAGTGAGCTCATTCGCGAACACCTTGATGTGGAGGTTTCGACCTTTCGTGCGGCACACCACGTGGCCGATAACGGGGCTGGTCAG
>CAZEWV010000342.1:0-3483 GCA_964516025.1 uncultured Eubacteriales bacterium | reverse complement strand
GCTGCTGCAGATTATCGATGCGCTCGACAAACGCCTGTTCTTTTTCGATCATCATTTCTGCGGCGGCTGAAGGCGTGGACGCCCGAATGTCGGCCACAAAGTCGGCGATCGTAAAATCCACTTCATGCCCCACGGCCGAAATCAGCGGCACGGGACAGTTAAAAA
Source organism: uncultured Eubacteriales bacterium (assembly GCA_964516025.1). GTDB lineage: Bacteria > Acidobacteriota > Aminicenantia > Aminicenantales > Aminicenantaceae > JAUWVG01. Next base: position 3,318 of record CAZEWV010000342.1, on the reverse strand, counting down.
TGGCCCGGGCCACTATCTCTTCGTTAAAGGCCCACAGGTCCTCCATGGACCCGCCGCCCCGTCCGGCAATAATGACATCGATATCGGGCAGACTCCCCAGATAATTGATGCCTTCGGCAATCTCCTGGGCGGCACCCTCTCCCTGAACCCGTACCGGATAAATTTGCACATGCAGGCGCGCAAACCGCCGCTCCAGTGTACGGAGGATGTCGATGATGGCCGCCCCTCGGGGAGAGGTCACCACTCCGACTTTTTTCGGTAGAGCCGGGAGTTTTTTCTTTATCTCAGGATTGAACAGCCCCTCGTTGGACAGTTTGTCCTTGAGCTGTTCAAAAGCCAGCTGCAGAGCGCCCTTACCTTTGGGTTCGATAAGGTCTACGATGAGCTGGTAGGTCCCTCTTGGCTCGTAAACATTTATGGGCCCACGGCATATAACCTGAAGACCAGACTCTAAGTCATATTTCACCTTATTTGCCGAAGAGCGCCACATGACAGCCCTCAGCTGGCTGTCCTTGTCCTTGAGAGTGAAATAAAGATGCCCTGAATGGGCTTGTGTAAAATCTGCAATTTCGCCCATTACCCAGACTTGGGGAAACGAGCCCTCTAATTCGGCTTTGATCAGTAGGGTCAATTCCGTTACGGAATACACCTTATCCGGCTGCAAGGGGCTTTTAAAGGGCACTGTCCTCCTCGATAATCATCTCCCTCCGTATGGACAGGGCCTTGCCCGTCTGGGCATCCACTTCTATAAAAACACTCGATAAAATGGCGCCTTCTTTTGCCGGCTCAAACCGCTGTGACCGTGAGGTCAGGAAACGGGCGACACCCGCTTCTTTCTTGATGCCGATAACCGCGTCATATCCTCCCACCATGCCCACATCGGAAATGTATGCGGTTCCCTTTGGCAGGATCCTCTCGTCGGCCGTGGTCACATGCGTGTGCGTACCAATGACAGCCGATACACGGCCGTCCAGATACCATCCCATGGCCTGTTTTTCGGAGGTGGCTTCGGCATGAAAGTCTACAAGGACAACAGGAGTGGCGGCCTTCAGGACCTCTAACTCTTTGTCCGCAGTCCGGAACGGGCAGTCAATCGGCTCCATAAAAACGCGTCCCTGGAGGCTCAGCACTCCCACTTTGGCTCCGCTGTCCGCTTCAAAGACACACGCTCCCCGCCCGGGATTGACCGGCGGATAATTGGCCGGCCGCAAGAGATGGGGTTCTTTGTCCAAAATCTCGAGCACTTCACGCTTGTCCCATATGTGATTTCCTGAGGTCAAAACATCCACACGCACGAAAAGTTCGCGGGCAATCTTCATCGTCATCCCCGCGCCTCCGGCGGCATTTTCCCCGTTGGCAATAATAACTGTCGGAGACAGTCTCTCGATAAGATGGGGCAGATGTTTGTCCAGGACCTGCCGCCCGGGCCGGCCAATGACATCCCCTAGAAAGAGGATGCTTATTTTACCGGGCATATTCGACAGCCCTCATTTCGCGGATAACGGTGACCTTGATCTTCCCCGGATATTCCAGTTCATCCTTGATCCTCTGTGCAATCTCTTTAGCAGCCAGGGCCGCTTTTTCATCCGAAATCTTCTTGCTTTCCACAATGATCCTGATCTCCCGGCCGGCCTGGAGCGCAAAGGCTTTGGCTACGCCTTCATAGGTATTGGCGATCGCTTCCAGCTTTTCCAGCCTCTTGATGTAGGCCTCGAGCAGCTCCCGGCGTGCACCAGGACGGGCCGCCGAAAGCGTGTCCGCAGACTGGACAAGTACGGCCTCGACGGAAGGAAAATCCACATCTCTATGGTGGGAAGCGATGGCGCCCACTACACGTTCACTCTCCCCATGTTTTCGTGTCAAGTCCACACTCAGCTCGGTGTGCGTGCCTTCGACCTCCCGATCGACAGCCTTTCCGATATCATGGAGAAGGCCGGCGCGAATCGCGACGTTGACATCCACTCCCAGCTCTGTCGCCATGATCCCGGATAAAAAGGCCACTTCCTTGGAGTGCTGGAGGACGTTCTGGCCGTAGCTTGTCCTGTATTTGAGCCGTCCGAGAAGTCTGACCAGCTCGGGATGAAGATTCTGGATCCGGAGCTCCAGCATCACGGTCTCTCCCTCCTGTTTGATCTTCTCTTCCAGCTCTTTCTTGACCGTTTCGACGATCTCCTCGATACGGGCGGGATGAATCCGTCCATCCTTAACGAGTTTTTCAATGGCCAGACGTGCCATTTCACGCCGGATGGGATCAAAGCTCGAAAGGATGACGGCCTCAGGCGTGTCATCTACGATGATATCCACTCCTGTGGCCAATTCCAGGGCCCGGATGTTCCGGCCTTCGCGGCCGATGATGCGTCCCTTCATATCGTCAGACGGCAGATCGACAACAGACACCGTTGTCTCCACAACATGCTCGGCGGCAGAACGCTGGATAGCCTGGCTGATGATATCCTGTGCCAGGGCCTCCCCCTTTTCTCTTGTCTCTTCCTCGATCGTGCGAACAATTTGCATGGCTTCGAGTTTGGCTTCATCCTCGATTTTTTTCTTGAGCTCCTTCTTGGCCTCTTCCTGTGTGATGCTGGCTATACGTTCCAGTTCTTCGAGCGCTTTCTGGTTGAGCTCGTTTAATTTTGTCTCTTTGGTATCGAACTCCCGGGAACGTTCACTGAGTCGGTTTTCTTTGTTCGAAAACTCCCGCTCTTTTCTTTCCAATCCCTGGAATTTCCGTTCCAGATTCTCTTCTTTGTTGACCAGTCGTCTTTCTGTCTCATTAAATTTGTTCCGCCGTTCACGGGTTTGGCGTTCAAAATCCGATTTGAGATTGATGAGTTTTTCTTTTGTCTCTATTTCGACTTCTCGTCTTTTCTTGTCGGCCTCTTCCATGGCGTTGTCGACAACTTTCTTAGCTTCCTGTTTGGCCTTAAAAATAGAATTGGCTCCTGATTTCTGCTGGACGAGGATAAAAATCAGGGCTCCTGACAATAAAACAGTACAAATAATCGCTATCACTAATGTGAAACTCACAACAACCACCTCCTTAAAGAGATCAAAGGAGATGAAAGGGAGGAGGACTAAAAGGGGGCTTTACTCCAAAAAAACACGGTTGGAAATGTGTTTTTTTCCTTTTTCTCTAACCGTCGAAGTTTCCCTCATGCTATTTATTCAATCCTGAACCGATTTCCTCGATTTTTTTCGGCAGTGCTCCGTTGGGCTTTGCCGTATTCTTATCCGTGTGGATGAATGCCTCCAAACTTTCAACTTCATCTTCCATATGCCCTAATACTTCATTCAGTTGATCCAGCTTCTTCTGGCTCA
>CAZEWV010000341.1:0-3502 GCA_964516025.1 uncultured Eubacteriales bacterium | reverse complement strand
AAAATAAGACCATTCTGTGTTAGGATTATTAACGTCCATGGGAATCCAGGCTAGGCGTCTTTTTGCCGTTGATCACCGTTAACTGCGCCATTTTCGGGGCGTCTCTGTTTATGGTCATCAGAGAGTATAATTTCGTGCAGTCACTGGCCTACGGTGCCGGAAGCGGTATCGGCTGGATGCTGGCCATATTGGCCATAAGCGCCATCCGCGAGAAGCTTCAAAAAAGCGCCAAGCTTCCGAGGGGATTGGAGGGACCGGCCATCACATTGATCATTACAGGCCTTCTAGCGCTGGCTTTTCTGGCCTTTAGCGGGATGATTCGAGTGCAGTGAGATGAAGGCAGGTCTATGTCTCAACTGATTATCGGCATAATTGTTATTGCCGGAATCGGAGCACTGTTGGCAGGGCTGCTCGAACTTGCCGACACGTTCATCGCCGACTATGGTTTGTGCCGGCTGAATATCAACAACAAGAAAGAGCTGGAAGTCGAGGGCGGGAATCCTCTCCTGTTCAGCCTTGCGGAGCAGGGCATATTTATTCCATCAGCCTGCGGAGGGAAGGGGACATGTGCTTACTGTAAAATCAAAGTTCTGGAAGGCGGCGGACCTGTCCTTCCCACAGAAACACCCTATCTCTCGGCTCAGGAACTAGAGGACAATGTCCGGCTGTCCTGTCAGGTGAAAGTGAGAAACGACATAGCCATAGAAATTCCTGAAGAGCTTTTTCTCATACAGCAATTTACAGTCCGGGTAAAAAAAATCAAAAATCTAACCCAACGAGTGAAAAGCCTCAGCCTCGAGATTCTCTCCCCGGAAGAGGGCATTTCTTTTAAACCCGGGCAGTACATTCAACTTGAGGTCCCTAAATTCAAGCTCTCTAAAGAGCCGGAGTTCCGGGCCTTCTCCATGGCAAATCCACCACAGAAACAGCTTAACATCGAACTGTATGTCGGCCGAGTGAACAAAGGCATTGTCTCCACCTATCTTCATGATTATCTTAAGGAAGGGGAAGATATCAAGGTACGAGGTTCTTTCGGAGAATTCTTCTACCGGGATTCAAACCGGGACATCCTGATGATCGCCGCAGGCACAGGACTTGCACCAATAATGTCCATTCTCCGGTATATCCGCTCTGAAAACATCCAAAGAAAAACCACTCTCTTTTTTGGGACACGGAGCCAGGAAGACCTTTTCTGTGTTGATGAGCTTAAAGAGCTAGAGAAACAATTAAATGATTTCACTTTTATTCCCATTCTATCAGATGAGCCGGAGGATTCATCTTGGGCAGGAGAGAGAGGCCTGGTTACCGCTCTTATAGAAAACACGATAAAAGAAAGGGCCGATATTGATGTCTATATTTGCGGCAATCCAGGTATGGTGGAATCCAGCCTGGACAGGCTGAAAGAGATGGGCATTCCGGAAAATCAAATCTACTTCGACAAATTCACTTGACCTCTTAGAAGCGCCATTTTATCCTAAAAAAGCACTCTCTAAGACCCTTTTTTCTAGATTTGATCACTCTAACTATTTATATATCAACATGATCTATCATAATTTTGTGGCCTGACCCCATTATTTATATTCTTCGTCATCACCGTGGAGAATACTTAGTTTGGCGTCGATGAGATCGGCATGCCGCAGCCTGAGTAGACTGGCAAGAACATGTACATAATGGTCTTCGTATTTATTCAGTTTCTCGTCAGAATAGATGATCTTCCAGGCCGCCTCCATCATCATAAGTTTCTCCTCTCTGCTGAAGTGCTGATTGATCACGTTGGTGAATTCCCAGAGATCCACACTCTCTTCTCTCTGATCTTCAGCCACTTTCATCAAGTCTTCTATGTCTTCTCCAGTGATGGAAAACTCTGTTTTCAGGATGGCCTTCATTGTTTCTTCTTCAATACTGCTGAACTCATCGTCGTATTTGGCCACTTCAAGAAGAATGACACAGGTAGCAATCTGCACTCTGTCAAACCGTCCCTTCTCTTCTTCAACCGGAGGGGCTGTAAGATTTTTCAGCAACCGTTCTTTCCATTTTTGTTTGATCATAATTCTACACTTTCATGGTAATGGGAATGGATAATTCAGTCAACCCTTAACAAATCCTAGAATTCTTTGGTTAAGGATCGAAACAAGGTGCCAACGCCCTCATTCCGAGGCAGTTAGCGGGAGAAACTCTACCCTATTTTTCGATGATTTCTAAATTGATCCGCTTTCCAATAGTCATTCCTGCAGCACCAAGAATGACCCTGATCGCATTGGCTGTCCTCCCCTGCCGTCCGATGACTTTACCTATATCTGAAGGGCCAACCTTCAACTCGATCATTGTGGATTGTTCCCCTTCAATTTCATTCACATGCACTTCATCGGGATTGTCCACTAAGGCCTGAGCGATTTTCTCAATTAACTCTTTCATTTTTCTCCCTCTTTAAAAATCAACTTCACACTTGGTCTCATTATAATCTAAAAGTTTGTCAGAAACTAGTGAAAATAACACGCATAAATCCACTGTTCTTGGTAAATCCTTAAAACTCCGGGCAAAAAAAGCCTTATTCGAATGGAAAAAGAGATAAATGGTCTCCATGAACATTAATATTTTTTAATCTTTTTTTCATCTTAAATTAATCTGACATCGGTTATAATGCGGAATATAAGGGAGGCCTAATTTGACAAAACACAACCCAACATTCTCCATCTCTATAATTATTGTCTGTCTTTTTTTTGTGTCGAGTTTATACGCTCAAGAAGGCACATTCGATATCGAGGAATTGAAAAAAAGCGCACCAAAAGTGTTCTTTGACTGTGACAGCTGTGACATCGACTTTATCGTAACCGAGATCACTTTTGTCAACTATGTATGGGACAGACAGGATGCGGATGTTCACATTCTCATCACTACCCAGAGTACAGGAGGCGGAGGCAGGGAATACACGATGGCCTTTATCGGCATGAAAGACTACGAGAACCTGCAGAATTCTCTGAAGTTTTTTTCAAACAGAATAGAAACTGATGATGAAATCCGGAACAATCTTGTCCAGATCTTAAAATTGGGACTGGGACCTTATGTCGCCCGGACGCCTATGGCAAAAGCCATCCATTTCCTTCTCAAGGATGAAGTCAAACCGACGGATGTGGAGGACAAGTGGGATTTCTGGGTTTTCTATGTCAGCGTCGACGGCGAATTACGGGGTGAAGAGCAGAGAACATCGACTCAGCTTTCCGGGAACATTTCTGTCAACCGTGTCACACTCGAATCAAAGCTCAGAATGGGTCTGGACATCGATTCTGAAAAAGACACTTATGAAGTTGATAATAAGACGATTTCCAGCACTTCAGAGAGCAAGGACTTCGATGGGATGTATGTCAAAAGCATCAGCGAGCACTGGTCGATTGGAGGTTGGGTGTCCATCTCTTCCTCTACATACAGGAACATCGATTTTGCTTATACTGTTAATTTTCACATTAAATTAACCCATAATTCTCAAATTAAATTACCCTATTTC
>CAZEWV010000340.1:0-3504 GCA_964516025.1 uncultured Eubacteriales bacterium | reverse complement strand
CCTTCCTCATCCGGAAACGATTTGCATTTGAAGGGCCGAGATGGTAAAAATGGCAATAATCAAAACACATAAAATGAGTCAAATAAACAGCTCGGGAAAAAAAGTTTCCGTTGTCCTGCCAACATACAATGAAAGGGAGAATATTTTCGTTCTGATCGAGAAAATTTTCAAACATCTCGATCAAAATACCGAAATTTTGGTCGTCGATGACAACTCACCAGACGGCACCTGGCAAATAGTAGAAGAATTGACTCAAACATACCCTAACCTTCGTCTCATCAGACGCTTGGACAAAAGAGGCCTCACATCGGCTTTGACAGACGGCATTGCCGCTTCGGCCGGCGATATTGTGGCCTGGATGGATTGCGACCTCTCCATGCCTCCGGAAAAACTTAAAGAACTTAAGGATAAAATTGACGAGGGATATGATGCGGCTGTAGCCTCCCGTTTTGTCAAAGGAGGCGGAGTCGAGATCCGCACAGGGAGCACGGACACTGTCCTCTCTTATATACTGAGTTTAAGCCTTAATCGCTTCATCCAAACAATTCTCGATTCATCTTTTAAGGATTATACAAGCGGGTTCATCATGATCAAAAAGTCAATTCTCGAGGAGATCCCTTTAAAAGGTGACTATGGGGAATACTTTATCGATCTCATTCACCGCATGAGAAAAAAAGGCTACAGGACCTTTGAAATCCCCTATCTCTGCCTGGCCAGACAACAGGGCGTCTCCAAAACAGGCACAAATTTTTTCCAATACATGAAAAGAGGCTCAAAATATTTGAAAGTCACCTTAGGACTAAAATTTTCAAAGTTGTAGGGCAAATAATATGGAACATGTAGAAAAAATAACGGCATAAACTCGTCATACGCGAAATATTCCGGACGTTCAATACCCTATGGCTTTTCCCTGTCCGCGTGGATCGGACGCCCCCTTAAATAATTTTGGCCGCCCCTTCACGTCATAAAGTATGGCCAAAGCATGAGCGTTCCCCAAACCACCGGAAACGCGAATATTATGTCCCCTTAAAGACAGGGCATCGCGGACCGATTCAGGGATTCCGCTCTCTACAGAGAGGACATCCGGCTCGATAAAGCTTATACGAGGGGCTGCCAGGGCTTGTTGAATATTCATTTTAAAGTCGATCAGATTCATCACCATTTGGGGGATGGTTTGACCAATTGTGTGCCCCCCCGGAGTTCCCAAAGCCACCCAGGGTTTCCCCTTTTTGAAGATGATGGTCGGGCAGTCTCCGGAAAGCTTTCGGTGTCCTGCATGCGCATCCATGGGATTCCCTTTAGGTTCGAACGTGCAGTAGTAGAGGGAATTATTCAGCCAGATCCCTGTCCCCTCAGGCATCATCCGGCTGCCAAAGGCATTGCCGAGTGTTTGGGTCGCGGAAACGATATTCCCCCATCTGTCGGCGACAACAAAATGAGTGGTGTTGTCTCCCTGTTTGATAGACACGCCAGGGGGCGAAAATGGCGTGGCCCGTTCGAGATCAATCTTGGCCGCCTCTTTGTTCCAGTAGGCTTCAGTCAGGAGTCTGTCCAGAGGAGGAGGGTTGATCTCCGGATCTCCGGCATAGGCCAGCCGGCACCAGAAGGCATGTTTAGTCACTTCGGCAAAACGATGCAGATACTCCTCACTGTTATGACCAAGAGACTGGTTATCATACCGGCTCATCAATCCTAACCTAATTAACGAAGGAAACGCCGTCGAAGGAGGGGAGGCTGTGTACACCCGGAATCCTCTATAATCGATATGGATTGGTGTCCACCATTCGGCTTTATCGGATGTTAAATCTTCGAGAGAGAGAAATCCTCCGGATTTTTTCATCTCCTCATCAATGGCTAAACCGATTGTCCCTCCATAGACAGCCCGGGCTCCCTCTGCTGCAATTCTTTTTAATGACCGTGCCAGATCTTGTTGGACCAACCGCTCCCCTTCTGCCATCGGTTGTCCATCTTTGCCGTAGAATTTTTGAGCATATTCAGGAAAGGATTGAAAGGCACGACTAATAATTCCAGCATCTCTTTCTCTCAGTTCAAATCCCTCTTCCGCGGCTCGGATCGCCGGCTCAAAGAGCTTTGACCAAGACAATCTACCGTAATTCTTTGACATCGCCTCCCAGGCATTGACATTTCCAGGTGTGGATACGGCCTTCGCCCCACGGCGGTTTTCCAAATAGTTCGGAGTCGGTGCACGAAAAAGGTCGGAATCGCAGGAAGAGGGTATCTTCCCGCTGGAGTCGAGAAACCGCGCTCTGTTCTCCTTAGCCACAAAGACAAGGATCGTACCATATCCTCCAATTCCTGACATGGCCGGTTCAACGACATTTAAAGTGGAGGCAACCGCCACGGCCGCATCAAAGGCATTCCCTCCGGCTTTCAGGATATCCAGGCCTGCTTGTGTCGCAATGGGGTGTGCGGAACTCACCATCCCGGATGTTCCGGTTGCCGGGAGCAAATCAGTGGCATCGGCAGCAACAAGAGGGATCAGATCCTGGGGCCGATTGGTGATGATTCCGTCCACCTGCAGTTCAATTTGTCTTTTCATTTCCTCCTCATCATCAACAGTCCAGACATAGATTTTTTTCTTATGCTCTCTCGCTTTGGCTACAAAATCGGCATCTACAACTCTGTAGTTGCAGCTAAGAGCTTCCCAATTCCCCTCAAATACGTCTGGAGGATACTTCTGACTGAAAATAAAACCGGTCATAATCCGCGGATCTAGTTCTTTGACTTTTTCAACCATCAAGCGGTCGAAGGACGTGACAATGCACTTTTTCCTGATTCCTTCAGAATGGATAATATCGACAACTTTGCCGGCAATATCAGATTCTTCCCGTGAAACTTTAATTTCTATGTTCAACATCATTTTTCCCTTGACCGCTCGAATCACTTCCGTGAGTGTCGGAATCGGCTCACCGTCAAATTCCGGATTAAACCAGCTCCCTACTTCGAACTGTCTGAGTTCATCGAGGGTGTATTCACTCAGGGTCCCGGCATTTCCGGCCGTTCGCTTCAACCGGGAATCATGCAAAAGCACGACCTCTCCATCCTTGGTCAACTGGACATCGATCTCACAGTAATCGGCTCCCAGCTCCATCGCTTTCCTTACTGAGGCCAAGGTATTCTCAGGAGCCAGCGAGGACGCCCCCCGGTGGGCCACAACAAGAGTACTGTCACCAACTTTCTGGCAGCTGCCAAAAAGGAGGACAGACAAAAACAGGAATCCAAAACACATAAATTTTATCATTTTCATATATGGTTACTCCTTTTTCCCTGAATTATTCATAAAAACTGACGACACCATCATTTTTCTTCTATGATATCAACTTTATATCATGATATTTTGCAATATCGTGAACTTCACTTTGTTTATTGGCCAGATTATATCAAATGTCGTCATTTATTACCCCAAGGGGGCGAGCCGATCTTACCACATCTGCTTCGTTACGACCCATTCGTTGCGAGGAGCAAAGCGACGTGGCAATCTCA
>CAZEWV010000339.1:0-3505 GCA_964516025.1 uncultured Eubacteriales bacterium | reverse complement strand
TTTTCGAGGGGCCTGACGAAGAATTCTACCTCTCACTCCTGATTGATTCGGATGGTTCATCATTTCTCGGGACCGGCCATGATGGAAAGGTCTATAAGGTGACTGCGGATAAAAAGTTTGAACTGTACTTTCAGGTGCCTGAAATGGACATCACTTGTCTAGCCCTGGACAGGAGAGGAAATCTGTTTGCTGGAACTTCTCCAAACGGAAATATCTGGAAAATCACGGAAAATGGAAAGGGGGAGGTCTTCTTTAATCCTCAAGAAAAATACATCTGGGATCTGGAGTTCACAAAAGATGGAAATCTGCTGGCCGCTGTTGGTGAGGGCGGTGGAATCTATGAAATTAACCAGGATGGCCAAGGAGCTCTCATTTTTGAAGTGGAAGAAAATCATATCCTCTGTATGATATGGGATGGAGATGAAAATCTTTTCGCCGGAAGCGGGGGCCGTGGATTACTCTATCGTATTTCAAGCGATAAAAAAGCGTCCGTTCTTTATGAGTCTTCGTATGAAGAAATAAAGAGTATCGCTCTGGATAGAGCTGGAAACATCTATGCTGCCTGTGGTGGAAAGATTATTCAACCACAGCATGAAAAAAACACGGGTTATCTGTCGAGTGCCGCTCCGGATATCACCATTACAGTGTCCTCGGAAGCCGCCAGTCCAACACCAGCGGTCCTCCTTGGGGACAATCAGCCCAGTTCTATCTATAAGGTCAGTCCGGATGGAGTTGCCAAAACTTTGTGGCAATCCCACGATGAATTGATTTACACCCTGCTCTGGAATGAGCAGAAAAAACAGCTCCTTTTTGGGACTGGCAAAAAAGGGAGAATTTATGAGATCGATATGAATGAAAAGGTGTCTCTTCTCTGTCAAAGAGATTCCGAGCAGATCTACCTTCTCGAACCCTATGATAGTAAAATCTATACATTGTCTAACAATCCCGCAAGTTTTTTGGTGCTTCATCAGGAACAAAGGTTTAAGGGCGTTTACACAAGTCGGATTTTTGATACGAAAAATATATCATCCTGGGGAAAAATCGATTGGAAGGCCGAAGTTCCCGACGGCGCTTCTCTTCAGATTCAGACAAGGAGCGGCAATTCTGTTGAACCCAACCAGACATGGAGTTCATGGTCTCCACCTTACAGCAATATCCAGGGAGAACAGATGCTCAGCCCAAAAGCGCGTTTTCTTCAGTTCAAAATTCTTTTTAAGGCCCTCTCAGGACGGGCCACTCCCCGGTTCCATAATGCCACATTTTTTTATCTTCAGACGAATGTGGCTCCCGTTGTTTCCAAGATCGATCTTCTCCCTTTAAATGAAGTGTTCCTCAAACCGTTTAGCCAGGATGAAATCATCTGGGGACAGCATGTGTCATTATCCGATAAGGCAAAGAACAACGATAAAACAAAAATGTTTATGGCAGCGAAAAGAGTCCAAAGAAAAGGATTCCAGACTGTTGTTTGGGACGCCGTAGATAAAAACGGAGATTCGCTTCTTTTTTCTATCTCTATTCGTAATGAGGATGACAACCAGTGGCGTATTCTTAAAGACGAATGGGAGGAAAAAATATTTGCTTTTGATACCATTTCCTTCCCGGATGGGAATTATTTTATCAAGATAGAAGCAGGGGATTCCCCATCAAATCCTCTTGGGATGGATTTAAAATCAGAAAATATCAGCCGCCAAGTTACAATCGATAATTCACTTCCTGTGATCAAGAACCTCCAACTGAACAGGAACAAAGACAGAGTGACTATAAGTTTTTTAGCCGAAGACGCCTCTTCTTTTATCAAAGACGTCCAGTTTCTTATCCGGCCCGACGAGTGGAGAACGATATTTCCAAAGGATGGGATCTGTGATTCTAAAAGGGAAGAATTTGAAGTGACTGTACCTTTGCCTCTAAAAGCCGATAACCTCATCACCATTAAAGTGAAAGATAGTCGGGATAATGTTGGCGTTGCCCGCCGGATCTTTTAATAACCAAGGTCAATCTGGATTATTCACGGGCTAATCTTACCACATCTGTTTTGTTATGACCTGTGATCCTGTCAATGTTCATCTAAAAATCCTTTCCTTTCAATAAAGGAGGATGGACGCCGTGTCTCTGTCTCTACCCGCATTCTTAATGCGGTGGAGGCAGAACGTGTAAGGATTCTGTCCGACTCTAAAATGGATTGATTTTTAAAAGTGGTTTTTCGGCAGGTAACATGAATAATTCAGGCTATTTGACGCGTTCGAGGTACGTATTGTCCCGCGTATCAATGCGGAGAATGCTTCCCTCTTTTATGAATTGAGGGACATTGATAGTGATGCCTGTTTCCAGGGTGGCCGGCTTGTTGCTTGCAGTTTGGGTGGCGCCCTTGAGAAAAGGTGCGGTTTTTACAACCTTGAGTTCGATAGTCAAAGGAGGATTAACTCCAATGGGAAAACCTTCAAACATCTCAATGGAGAATACTACATTGGGTATCAAATAATTCTTTGCGGTTCCCAGTATGTCGGAAGACAATTGAATTTGCTCATAATTGGACAGATTCATGAAAATATATTCATCACCTTCCTTATAAAGATATTCCATTTCTATTCCCTCGAGATAGGCCTGTTCTACCCGGTCTTTCGAACGAAATCTATAGTCGCGCAGTGTTTTGTCTTTAAGCTTCCGCAATTTAGTCTGGATGATGGCCTGTCCTTTTCCGGGAGTGACGTGTGTTGTTTCCAAAACCTTGTAGAGTTCCTCTTCAACTTTCAAAATCATTCCTTTTCTTATCTGCGTGGCATTAATCATGATCCCTCCCGATTCGTCCCTTACGATTCAATCCTGACTCCTTCTCCAATGTGTATGATAAAGGGTTTGGTGTCCAATCTCCTCAATGCTTCAGCCACCTCTTCCGCTCTATTTGGGGTATAGGCAAAGACGCACCCACCGCCTCCTGATCCGTTTCCTTTCCCACCCAATGCTCCAGCCTGAATTGCGGTATCGAGCATCTGATCAATTTTTGGAGTAGAGATTTTCAGGTGGTTCTTGAGTACTCCTTGCTGGCGGGAAAGAAGAGCTCCAAATTTAACATGATCGAATGCTTCGGATTCAAACAGAGATTCTCCTTCTGCGGTCAGATCCCGTGTGAGTAATGTTCCTTTTAGCAGGTTTCTCTCATCTTCGTCCAGCCGTTCAATGTCTTCCATATATTCCTGCAGAGGTGAACTATCGAGTTGAAACTCCGGCTTCTCTTTTTGGATTTTTTCCACCCCCTTGAGAACATGGGTTTTGATATGCCCGAGAGTTCCAGTCGTGTCTTTTCTCTGCAGGGAATCAGCCAGCACAAAAGATCCAAGAGTGTTTTTAAGTTTTCTGACCTGAATCTGATTTTCAAAATGGATAGAGATCACGCCTCCCAGTGCAGAGGAGTAATGATCCATTTTTCCGCCGGGCTCTTTGAACTCAGCCACTTCTGCCATAAATGCCATATTAGCAATAGCATCTGGTTCTCCGGCTCTTTGATCAT
>CAZEWV010000338.1:0-3507 GCA_964516025.1 uncultured Eubacteriales bacterium | reverse complement strand
AGGTGGCCAGGTTGGTCAGGACAACCTCCCCTCGAGAAATTATAAGAAACAATCAGATTCGCGTGGCTGAAATAAAAGCCAATATTTCAGGAGGGATCCCATTCAACAGGATCGTTGAAAAAGTGGAGGCATCTGTCCGAAAAATTCCCATGCCGGAGAATTATTCCTATTCGATCACTGGTGAAGAAAAACTCCGGAGGGAATCCTTCGGCAATCTCAAGTTTGCACTGCTGCTGGCCATCATACTCGTTTACATGGTCATGGCCTCACAGTTCGAGTCTCTCCTGCACCCTTTTATTATTCTTTTGACTATTCCCCTTGCAGGAGTGGGGGCCGTTCTTCTGCTCTGGACGCTCCGGATGCCGTTCAATATCATGTCCATGATTGGCATCATTATTCTGGTTGGAATTGCAGTCAATGATTCCATTATCCTTGTCGACCGTATTAACCAGAATCGGAGAGCAGGGATGGACATTTCTTCTGCCATTATCGATGCCGGGCAGACCCGGATTCGCCCCATCCTCATCACCAGTATCACCACCATACTGGCCCTACTTCCACTGACTTTTGGTTTCGGGGAAGGCGCATCTCTGCGCGCACCCATGGCTTTAGCCGTTATTGGAGGGCTTGTGACCTCGACAATGTTAACTCTCATTGTTATCCCGGCCGTGTACCGCAGTATGGCCGGAAAAGTCAAAAGAACATGATTGTTTCTATTATCAAGAGACCGGTTTTTGTAGCCATGCTGCTGACCGGGCTCAGTCTATTGGGCATCATCTCCTACACGCAGCTTCCTCTAGAACTTTTTCCTTACATTGAACCTTCCATGCTCATTGTCAGGATATTCGGCCCGAGCAATGCCGACCCCGGTTATGTGGAACGGGAAGGTGTCATTCCAATGGAAAGCGCCATCGCCGGCCTGGACGATATCGAACGCATAGAGTCCTCTATCAGCAAAACGCAAGCCACAATTTTTGTCTACTACACTCCAAAGAGCAATCCCAAATATGCCTATATCAAACTCCAGGAATGTGTCGATAGGAATCAGACACAGATGGGTGAGGACTTTTCTGCCTCTATACTAAAATCAAATCCGGAGCAGTTGTCCGATCAGTTCATCTCTTTCCAGGCTAGAGGGGAGGACGGCCTCGATCAAATCCGGCAGGTCGCCGATGAAAAAATCGTTCCGGATTTAGAAATGATCGACGGCATCGCCAATGTGGAGATCTATGGAGGTCAAAAACATTCCATCGAGATCATTTTAGATGAAGATGAGCTTAAAGAATATGATCTCACATTCTCCCAGGTGTCCTCAATGGTTTCCCAAGGTGTCAGCAACAGACAATATATGGGACAGGTTTTTGAAGGAAACCGGAAATTCTTTGTTAATGTGGAAAGTAAATACACTTCTCTTCAAAACATCGAAGATATCGTGATTCGAGCACAAGGTCCGATTCTTCTCAAGCACATCGCCACCATTGTCGATGGAGTGGCCGAAGAAGATTCGATATCCAGAATTAACGGCATGGAATCTGTGACCATTTCTCTCTATCGGAATAGGGAAGCCAACCTGCTCAGTTTGTCGAGAAAAACACGAAAGATCATAGAGAATCTCAATCAAGAGGTCGAAGCTGACGGGATAAGCCTCGTCATCCAGCAGGATGCGGCATTGGAAATTGAAGAGAATATCAACATCATTCTCCTTCTGGCGCTGGTCGGAGGTATTTTGGCTGTGGCTGTCCTGTTTTTCTTCCTCAGGAATATTTCCCTGGTTTTGATTGTGGCCCTGACCATCCCTATCTCTGTTTTGATCTCCATGAATCTTTTTTATGCCCTCGGGATCACGATTAACACTTTATCACTTGTGGGAGTGGCCATTGCCATCGGAATGCTGCTGGACAACAGTATTGTGGTTCTGGAAAACATTCATCGTCATCTGGCACGGAAGGAAGATGTTCTAAAGGCTGTTGTTCGGGGAACCAACGAAGTGGCCCGCGCGATTGTCGCGGCCACACTCACAACCATCTGTATCTTTTTACCCTTTGCCTTTTCGGCATTCCGGGAACTAAAAATACTTGGATGGCAGGTGGGTGTTTCCATCATTTCAACACTTCTTGTCTCTTTGGCCGTAGCTTTTCTTCTTATCCCTGCTTTCAGCTACAGGTACCTGTCCAAAAAAAACAGATCATCAGAAGCATTCATTGCCGTCGAAAAGAATAATCGTTTAAAACAAATCTATAATGTGCTTCTAAAATCCTGCCTTCGCTTTCCTGCGCGGACTCTTATTTTCGGATTGGTGGCTTTTTTTATCAGCATCTATCTCTGTTTCACCCTGAGTATCAATGTTCCTAGAGAGATCGAATTGAACAATTTTTTTCTCTATGCCACTTTCCCTTCGGGGACCACTCTGGAAACCGCCGATGTTCAGGTCAAAGAAATGGATGTCCATTTGCAGGAATTCACAGAAATCGAGGAACGCTTGGCCACAATTAAGGAAGACAATGTTGTCTTCAACTTGAAACTCTCAGAAAGCTTTATAAAAAATTCCAGCTCGTCTCTCGACGCTTTAAGAGAAGCTGTGATTGAAACACTTGACGATACGTTCCGCCGCCTCAGAGTCGATTTTTCCTACGAAGAACCCGAACAAAATGCCGGATCCCGTGGCTCAGGTGGCGGTGGCTCCCAAAGCAACTCTTTTAATCAGATTCTCGGAATCGGATCCAGCCAGGAAAAAGTTGTCATTCATGGCCAGGATCTCGATCTGATGCGAGACATCGCATATGATATCGAGTACAACATCGATGAACTGGAGACTGTGAGTCGAACATCGGTAAACGCTCTCAATCTATCACCAAGCATCGACCTGCTCCTGGACAAACCGGCCATGAGCCATTTCGATGTGAGCCTGCAGTCCTTCCAGAGTGAAATCGCCAACTTCCAAAAAGAATTTTCTTCCGGAGTCACTCAGAAGCAGGGCACAGAAGAGGTCGATATCATTCTCAAAGGCAAGGAAGAGGAAGAAGGAGAAGAAAAAACCTCTGAAGATCTGAAGCGGCTCAATATTCCTTCAGCATCCGGAGGAACGATCCCGATACTTCAATTATCCGAGCTGGTTTACTCTAGAGGCTATACCAGAATCAACCGGATCAACCAGGAAAAGCAGATCGCAGTCACTTACCAATTCGAATCCGATATCGAGGAGTCAAAACAGTTTCTCGAAGCAGCCAGAACCTCAATAGAACAAATTGTGGCCGACATTTCACCCCCTCCCGGTATCCTCATTGAGGTCCAACACGCTGAAAATGATCTCTCGGAGTTTTATTACCTTATTTTTGTGGGCATCCTCCTGATCTACATGGTTTTGGCCTCGACTTTTGAATCCTTGTCCATCCCCTTCGCTATGATGCTGACGCTGCCACTGGCTGCAGTCGGCGCATTTTGGGGTCTCATCTTTACCGGCAATTCATTGTTTAACGCCAATGCTCTGATAGGATTATTTATTCTTTT
>CAZEWV010000337.1:0-3507 GCA_964516025.1 uncultured Eubacteriales bacterium | reverse complement strand
CGCCAAACATATCAAACGCACCGCTCTGAACTGGATGTTCATCCTGCGCTCCGACAGGACGTCTCCCCCCATCTTAAAGATGGATCCTGAAGACGCCCTTCGTATCCTTGAGTCAGGTGAAAGTTTAGGCTCGAAAGGAAATCCCGGCCCGATAAAAAATGCACCATTCTTCAATCCCCATCTTCTCCATACCTCTTCGGACAGGCTGGATCACCACAAAAATTTCTTCAGGCATCTTTGTGCAAACATTCCCTGTTATTTGTTTAACAGTGGCGTGGCCAAGGTCGAAGATATTCAGAAAATTGTTGTTGGCGATACCACTGAAAAAGAACTCCAGGACTAAAAACCGATGAGCGGAACGAGTATCTATAATGAGGATGCCTACAGAAAATTCAACGAAGAATTCCATCGGATCATCAAAGGTCCAAACATCCGCTCGGTTGACCTCAAATGGTTAGAGCCCAGAGCAAAATCCGTTGGCATTAAAACTCAGTACGGATCTTACGGTTGGCGGTCCGCCATCTCGAGCCGGATAGCTCCGAAGACGGTATACCTGGGCAGTGAAAAAACCCGGCTGCCTCACACAACAGCCGATCAGAACAATTTGATCGCCAAAGCCCCTGAAGAACTGGATAAGGTCCTTCACCTGATGCGCACTTTTCCGTTCTACCATCTCCGCCGTCAGATGGGAGACAATGATTCCTACAATCCCGTATGCAACCTCTTTGTTTCAGAGGCGGATCTGATCAATTACCGCCTCGGATACATGTGGGGAAATACTCTGTTTAAACCGGGAAAAAGACCGGGTCCAGAGTTTTACATGATCCACATTCCGGAAGAACACCCGATACGACAGCAGGTTCTTGTCCTGCCCGAGCACAACATCAATATTGCCCTTGGTACAGATTATATGGGAGAGGAAAAAAAGGGTTTTCTTCGCCAAGCCATGTGGAAGGCTGATCAGGAGGATATGCTCGGACTGCATGCCGGGACTAAACTCGTAACCGTTAGAGACACACAAAATAAACTGAAAACCTATGGAGTGTTTTTGTTTGGACTGTCGGCAACAGGAAAATCCACATGGTCCTGCCATCAACTCGGTCTCGACCACAAAAAAGGAGAAAAGACCTGGGTGACTCAGGACGATATTGTTTTTCTTAAAGCAAACGGTTCGGCTTTGGGATCAGAGAACAACTTTTTTGTCAAAACCGATGTGGAAAAGAAGTACCAGGAGGCGATGTACAACGCTCTGGTTGATAAAACCGCTCTCTACGAAAATGTTATGATCAAGGCCAACGGAGATGTCGATTTTTTAGACGAATCTCTTACAGCCAACGGCCGAGCCATCCTCCAGCGCAAAAAACTCTGGGTTAACATTGGAGGCAAAAAAGTTGACATCTTCACAAAATCCATCAATTTGCCTCCCCTCGAGGAGTTGGATGGACTCATTTTCGCCTTTATCACCAGAAGAAACACCATAATGAGTTTTGCTCAGGAACTCACACCTGAGCAGGCCGTTCTCGCCTATCTTTGGGGAGAAAGTACACACAGTTTTGCAAGTCAGCCAGCCAAAGCTGGAGAAACCGTTCGCATCGTCGGCACAGATCCGTTCATCATCGGATCACGAGCTCAGAAAGTGAACAGGTTCTACGATATCATCATGACTTTGGCCGCCAATTATCCGGGAAAACTCAAATTCATGCAGTACAACACTGGGGGCACGGGTGAGATCATCAAGATGACCGAAGAAAACGGGAACAAAACTAGAAATCTTGTAAAAAAAGTCAACCGCGTGCCCATTGACCTTATGGCTCAAATTCAGAGGGGGGATCTCCGGGGAACAAATCAGTATGAAAGAGGAATCCTCGGTACTAAGGAGATTAAGCGCTGTGAAGGGCGTTCCCTCCAAGAGTGGGACAATAAGAACTATTATACTGCCGGTCAAATCCAAAATTATATAGCAGATCTTATAAAAGGGCGGCAGGCTTACACCGAAGAGATCGCTGCCGAGGGTCTTAGAGATGAAGTTCTCTATGCTGCCGAGCGGTCTTTCAATATCACCGGTCATCGGAAAAAGAAACAGGTCCAAAATCCTGAAAACCCGGAACCAGAAGAATCCACAGATTTTTTGGAATCCAAATCAAGGCCTCGCCGGGAAGGGTTCTGGCGAAACCGTTAACACAGTCTCTTCTCGATTTCCTCAGCCAAAATATGAAGAATCAGGAGATGCACCTCTTGGATTCGAGGCGCACGGTCTGAAGGTACGTCCAGCAGATAATCACTGAAAGAGGTCATTCTCCCCCCCCCATTTCCGGTGATCGCAATGGTTTTCAATCCTTTTTTTCTTGCCGTCTCCAAGGCAAATATCATGTTTTGAGAATTTCCACTCGTTGATAGGGCAATTGTGATGTCTCCCTTTTCCCCTAGTGCTTCAATCTGCCTGCTGAAGACAAGATCAAACGAAAAATCATTGGCGATAGATGTGAGTACCGAGGTGTCGGTTGTCAAAGAAATTGCCGGCAGAGGAGACCGGACTTTTAAAAATTTATTGACGAGTTCGGCTGCAAAATGTTGGGCCTGGGATGCGCTCCCACCGTTCCCAAAAATTAAGATTTTTTGTCCGGAGGAAAGGCTTTCACACAAAAAATCTATCACTTGGTCGAGCAACTCAGACCTGTCTTCGAAAAACTGCTCTGCAGTCTGTGTTAATTCATGGATGAATCTGGAATAGTCCATTGTTCCTCCCTTTAAACTGGGTTTTCTATCTCCGCATCAAGGCCAGAGGCGATAGCAACCCGTACCTTTTCCAAAAGATTTGGAAGATTGTCCAAGGTATAATCCTGTACAGAAATAGCGGGATGAAATATGACCTTGATTTTACCTCTTTTGACAGAAAACTGCCCTTTTGGCATGAGTTTAAAAGTTCCCTTGATTGAAACCGGCACAATATCCGTTTGACTGTTGACCGCCATAAAAAATCCCCCACGTTTTAACGACCTTAGTTTTCCATCAAGGCTTCTCGTTCCCTCAGGAAATATTAAAAAATCGTATCCCTTCTCACGCATCAGGCTGGTCGCTCGCTCAACACTCTTCTTCCCTCCCCGAATCCCCTTTCGATCGACAGGAATAAATTCTGCGATTTTCATGGCCCACCCAATAATGGGGATGCGGAACACCTCCTTCTTTAAGATGATTCGCACGGCACGGGGGATAATCATAAACATCATGGGACCGTCTAGAAAACTCAAGTGGTTAGGCATAAAAACATAGGCCTTTTTTTTGTCGAGTCCTTCGAGTCCCATAACCCGGAGCCGGAGGCCCAGAATCCATTGCCCAAGCCGAATAGCCCCCCTACTTAGAACATACAAAGGTTTTGCTGTCCTGAAAAAAAAACAGAATAAAGTAATCGGGATGAGAAGGATAACAAGAATCACATAGAGGATAAAAAGGAGTATCGTTCTCATTTGGGAATTTACTGATTATACATAAAATAACTTTTACAGGCAA
>CAZEWV010000336.1:0-3513 GCA_964516025.1 uncultured Eubacteriales bacterium | reverse complement strand
TCCGACTGGAGCGCTTCCACCTTTTCAGATTTCATCTTATAAGATTTCAATTACGTTTTTGAACTCATTCTTAAAATCACGGAAATGAGGAGGATTACTCTGACTCTTTTATTTGGGAAAAAGGAGGATTTTTGTTATAACCTCAGTGTGAGAATTGAATTTATTGCTGTTTTCCTCGGGTACCTCGCCCTGCTTCTTCTCTTGAGTTTTGTGTTTTCGAAGAAGATGCGAAATCTTGAGGACTTCTTTCTGGCCTCCCGCAGACTTCCCTCATCGTTGATTTTTTTAACTTTAGGAGCTTCCTGGTTAGGTGCAACATCGACGCTGGTGTCAGTTGATGAGGCCTACAAGATCGGCGTGAGCTCTTTTTGGGTGATGGGATTGCCGGCGCTTCTGACCGTGTTTGTGTTTTATTTTTTTTTAGCCAAACCTATCAGGCAGCTTCCCATAGTGAGTCTTTCCGATCTGGTGGAGATGCGCTACGGCCGAACTGTTCGGCACTTGGCTTCGATATTGATCATCTGGTATATGATCCTTCTCGCCTCGAGCCAGATGGTCGCTATCGGTAATTTTCTAAAAGCTTTCCTCGGAACGTCCTATTTTTATGCTCTTCTCCTGGGGACAGCTATTGTGCTTATTTATTCCATATTTGGGGGATTCTTCTCAGTTGTGGTCACAGATGGACTGCAGTTTTTTCTTCTTCTCGCAGGACTTATCGGATTATTTGGATTTTTGCTCAATGCCGCAAAGGGAACATCTGTCTCTCTTTTGGCCGCCCAGCTTGGAAGAGATCAATATTTTTCAATGTTCACTGATTTAAAAAGGAATATTTTGATCTTGATTTCGTTTACACTGGCATGGATCATCTCACCCATTGTCTGGCAGAGGATTCAAGCGGCCCAGACAGTTAAAAAGGCCAAAAATGGATTGCTGGCTGTAGGGGGAACATTTTTGTTCGTGTATTGGGGGATAGTTCTTATAGGAATTTTAGCTCTGCCTCTTTTTCCTTCCGGTGTTCAGGAGGGCCCCATCCTGTCCGCTATCATCCTTTCTAAGACAGGGATTTTTTTGGGAGTGCTGCTGTTTATCGCCATCACAGCGGCCATCATGTCCACAATGGATACGGCCATAAACTCAGGTGCTCTGTCTTTAACAAGGGATGTTTTCCAGCAGTTCATCCCCCCACACAAAGCAAACATAATCACACTCAGTCGGCTGTCAACGGTGGTTGTTGGATTATTGGCTTTTCTCGTTGCAACCCAGTTGCAAACCATTCTGGAGACTCTTGCCCTGGCTTCTGAAATCATGACGGAAGGACTCTTTATCCCGGGGATGGCCATGCTGTTTATGAAGGAAAAACGACCAACAGCAGGGATGTTGAGCCTTGTTCTTGGAGGAGGATATTCTTTCCTCGGTTTTTTGTCTGAAATCAATGTGTTGTCTATCGGATGGCCGGACTGGCCGTATTCTGTACCTTATGGATTAGGAATCTGTTCAGTTGGTTTTGCGGCAGGCTGGATTTTCGATTCTTTTAGAAAGCGGTAAGCTTATGATCTTTATCGTTTTGTGGGGAAGCAAAGTATTTTTTCAGTCTGGTTTTTAAGTATCTTCTTCCGAAAAAACTGCTCAAGTATTTATCTCGACGAATGGCATCTTTTTTATTGAGACAGGCCTCCAGGTAAACGAGCTTCAATGATCCATTGTTTTTTCCCTTTATCATAAATCCTCTTCTGTGGAGCTCCATCCGTGTTTTAAGATCCTGCGTGAATCCTAAATACAATTTATTTTTTTTTGTGCTCAGCAATACATAGGTGTAGTACATTCTTTTCAATCATTCTAAAGGACGCTTTTTCGCCATAAATAATTTCATTCAAACACAAAAGAATTCTTCCCCTGATTAAAGTTGAGTTGCACGGCGTTCATTTGATAGAATTGTGTCGATGTCTTTTTGGAAGAATGTGCGCTGGTGGTTGGTAGGTGTTGTGGGGAAGATGAGTTTTTGGCTCTGGGCGAAAACTTCTCGTTGGACAATTTTGGGGGAGGAAAAATATAAAGAGCTGCGTACGGAGGGCAAAGCCGTTGTTTTGCTCATCTGGCATGGGAAAATTTTTATCGTCCCCTATTTTTTTCGTAAGCGGAATATCATGCCTCTTATCAGCCCCAGTGAGGATGGTGAGATTCCCGCGCGGATTATGTCCGGATGGGGATATAAAATCCTACGGGGATCGGGATCTCATGCTGTCATACGAGTATGGAATGAGATGAAGCAGGAACTCAATAACGGAGGGGAAGTGATCATCATTCCGGATGGTCCTAAAGGGCCAAATCGTATTTTTAAAATGGGAGGAATCAAATTGGCTTCCCAGGCAGGCGCCTATCTTGTGCCTTTTTCTTTTTCGACGTCCAAAAAGAAGAATTTAAAAAGCTGGGACAATTTTTTAATGTCCAAGCCTTTTTCAAAAGTTGTGGCCATCTACGGTGATCCCATAGCGATAGATCCCCATCTTGACGAGGAAGCCCTTGAAAAAGAACGGCTGAGGCTGGAAAAAGTGCTCCAGGACCTGGATGAGAAAGCAGACAACTACTTTGATTGACCTTGAGACTTAAAACCCTGCGTTGTTCTAAATCGTCAATTGTGATATAAATACTCGCAAATCAATGAAGGAGAATCACATGAAAACAAGAGTGAGCTTAGTGGTTTTTTGCCTTTTTGGATTGGCCCTCTTTGCATTTTCCCAATCAGCGGATGAGCTTGTGGCCCAGGCCGATGAGATGCTTATGAGTTTGGCAGATATGGAAACGGCCAAAGACATCCTGGCCAAATACGAAGCGGCCGCGGAAACGACGGAAAACAAATATGACGTCAACTGGAAGATGTCGAGGATTTTCTATCATATCGGCACCCATACAGCGGATAAAAAAGAGCAGCAGGAAATTTTTACGAATGCAATTGTCCTGGCAGAAAAGGCCATCGCCCTGGATCCGGAAAAACCGGATGGTCATTATTGGCTGGCAGTCAACAACGGAAAATTCGGTGAGTCAAAAGGCGTCATGAAGAGTTTAGGGTTGGTCAAGCCCATCAAGGAATCTTTAAACAAGGTCATCAAAATCGACCGTTCTTATGAAGAGGGAGGAGCAGACAGAGTTTTGGGCCGAGTGTTCTTTAAAGTTCCCGGTATTGCAGGGGGGGACAAGGACGAATCATTAAGACATCTGCTCAAATCGATAGAGTATGGGCCAAACGATCCGGTGACCTTACTCTATCTCGGAGAAACATACCTGGCTCTCAAGGAAATCGAAAAAGCCAGAGAGGCCCTGGACAAGGTTATTAACCTAGAAGATGATGGACTCTGGGTCAATGCGATCAAACAATGCCAAGCGGATGCGAAGGTTGTCTTGGAGCACAGAAAGTTTAATAAATAATAAAATTCACTCTGAAAAAACCTGGGCGGAAAAGATTTCTATTTTGACGTCCTTTTTCCATTCATCTTTATCCAGGCCTGCTTTTTGGCA
>CAZEWV010000335.1:0-3521 GCA_964516025.1 uncultured Eubacteriales bacterium | reverse complement strand
ATATTACGAAGACAATCTATTCTATTCCGATTCATCCCTATTTAATATTTTTACATTCCCTCTGATCAAAGGAAATCCGGAAACAGCCCTCCAATCTCCCCAGACCGTCGTTCTCTCCGAAAGCACAGCACTCAAATACTTCGGCAATAATGAAGTCATTAATCAAAATCTAAGCATAGACGGTCAAGATTTTCTCGTGACCGGAATCATGAAAGACATGCCTAAAAATTCACATTTTATCGCCGATCTGTTCGTGTCCTTTAAAACGCTCGAACAAATTCCCATCTTTCAACAAAACTATATCCAAAACTGGGTGCGGCACGAATTTTACACCTATGTTCTACTCACGGACGGACATTCACAAGCGGAACTCGAGGCCAAGATGCCCGCTTTTATAGACAAATATGCGGCGCAGCAGGTTAAAGCAATCCTCGGCGGCACCATTTCTTCCAGCCTGCAGCCTCTTAAAAGTATCCATCTCCACTCCCACCGCCAAGTTGAAATCAGCCCCAACAGCGACATCAAATATGTTTATATCTTTTCATTTATCGCATTGATCATCCTCTTAATCGCTTGCGTTAATTTCATGAATCTGGCTACAGCCCGCTCTGCAAAGAGGTCCATGGAAGTGGGCCTTAGAAAGGTTGTTGGAGCGAGCCGCACACAGCTTATTCAACAGTTTTTAGGGGAATCTCTGATGTTCACTTGTTTTGCCCTTATGTTCGCTTTAGTCATTGTCTCAGCCACCCTACCCTCCTTCAATTCTCTCACAGGTAAAGAGATCAGCATAAATTATTTATATAATCCGTTTCTCCTTGGAGGGCTCGTTCTCATCCTAATCTTTGTTGGACTGACTTCGGGAAGCTACCCCGCATTTTTCATCTCCAGATATCAACCGGCTATTGTCCTTAAAGGCTCCAAGAGTACCGGCTCGAAGAAATCTCTCTTAAGAAGAGGACTCGTTGTGCTGCAGTTCAGCATTTCCATCATCCTGATCATTTCTACAACTGTCGTTCTCAATCAGTTGGATTTTCTGAGAAACAAAAAACTTGGCTTTGATAAAGATCACGTTGTTGTCGTTCCTATCACTGCAAACTCGTTCAGGCAGAATTCAGAATCTGTCAAAGAAAATTTTATGCAGAACCCCAATATCATCAACGCCACCATCACCCACAGCGTCCCCGGTGGAAATACAGCCGGTGACGTTATCAGAATGGTTAAAGAAGAAGGAACTCAGACCATGACCGTAAGAATGATCTACACAGATCACGATTATTTAAAAACCATGGGCATGGAGATTGTCGATGGCAGAGATTTTTCAAAGGACATGAGCACGGATGCATCAGAGGCTTTTATCATCAATGAAGCCGCCGTCCGAGCCTGGCAGCTGGAAAAGCCTCTTGAGACCCAACTGGAATGGGGAGGACCGCAATATGGAAAAGAAAAAAAAGGAAAGGTCATTGGTGTAGTCAAAGATTACCAGTTTCAATCTCTTAAGGACGAAATCAATCCCCTCGTTATCCAAATAGAGCCGCAAGACACAAACGTCTATGCAATAAGAGTGAGGCCGGAAGCTATCCCTGAAACCCTTCAGTTTATCGAAACCAAATGGAAGGAGATAGATCCTGCACATCCCTTTGAATACTATTTTATGGACGAGTCCTTTGACAGGCTGTATAGGAGCGAGGAAAAACTCAGCCAGATATTCAGCATCTTTTCATCACTGGCCATCTTCATCGCCGCTCTTGGACTGTTCGGCCTGGCTCTCTTTATGGTTGAGCAGCGGACCAAGGAGATAGGAGTCCGGAAAATTCTTGGCGCCTCCCTTGGAAATATATTTGTGCTCATTTCCAAAGAATTTGTATACCTCGTTCTTATTGCAAACTTTGTGGCATGGCCCCTTGCCTATCTTCTCATGCGAAAATGGCTTCAAAATTTCTCCTACCGGATCGATATGGGAATCTGGATCTTTGTCCTTGCCGGAGCCATCGCATTAGCCATTGCCCTACTCACTATAAGTTTTCAAGCGATCAAGGCGGCTTTGGCCGATCCAGTCAAATCCCTGAGATACGAATAATTAAAGGGACATCATACTTAATTCGAGTTCTAAGATGTATGAATCAAGTTCCCTTTTATATTGGGATTCCAGATTCACAGGATACATTGGTCTGACACAACCCGCACTCAAATGCCTCCAGATTCATCTCTTTTCTTATGTAGGGACCATTGACCTCATGAACATGATTCCAGCATTTTTCCTTGTCGTGACCTTCCTCAGATAAAGCGCCAACCGGACAGCGATCTACACATTGTTTGCAGGTGCCCTTTGAGTGATAGAGGCAGTAAGCCTGAAAATCTTCATAAGGCCTTGTTGAAGTGGGAAAAGGCATATTGGTTATGACCGATCCAAAACGCACGGCTTTTCCAAGCGGAGTGATTAATCCATCGCAAAGGCCAAAAATCCCTAGCCCGCTCACATAGGCCGCATGTCTCTCAGACCAATTGGAGGCTCTCCCATAAGTGAGAGACACTTTTTGGGAATAAAGCGGGGAGCAGAGGGGAGCAACAGCCTTTTTCCCCTTTTTTTGAATTAGAGATTCGACATAGACTCTTAACTTTTGGTTGAATTCTTCTCCAAATTTCCTTGAGCGGATCCACCTTTCGGAGGGGAAATAATCGGTATTTCTCTGATCTATCTTAGTTGCCTCTGTCTGAGGCAGTATCCAACTGATAACAAAAAGATCGCTTTGATCGACATCCATCTCAGGGTAAGTTATCTTGAATAATTCTACAGGTGTAAAATAAAATAAACCAATATCTTGTTTAAATCTTTGATATAAAGAATCATCTCCCCTTGAATAACCCACCAGAGGTTCTTCCCATGCTTTCTCCTGGCTCTGGTTTCTTAAGGAGTTATGTTTTGAGATTAAACAGAAATTTCTGATAGAATCTTCCAGCCAAACTTTTACCTTTTCCAATGCTGTCAATCATTCCTCCATTTCTCTTTGCAAGTCATTTTTTATTCGACAAGTTCTATCTTCCAACGAAGATTTTATCCTAGCACTCAAATCCGGATATGCCAATAATAATGATCTGTCAAATTGACATAAATATTCCAAAACATCCCAAAACCTATTTGACTCCACATCTGTTTATGACTATCCTTTATCCACCATGTTTGAGGGAATATCGGAGGATATTATGAAAATCAAGCTTTTAAAAAGATGTCTGAACATCATGGTCATTTTATTTTTAATGGCCTATATAGCGACTCCGCTGATTGCTCAGAACCAGCCCCAAGCTAAGAAAAGAGATCCCATTCAGGAGGCCATTAAGCGTAAAGCAGAGATCGACAAAATATTCGAAGCCCAGACAAAAGGCATCCTTGATTACAGGAAGTTCACATATAAAAGCACTGAAGGACAGATGGATATCCCTGCCTATCTGTTCGCCCCACTTGAGAAGCAGGGCACACACGCACATCCGCTTCTGATTTGGGTGCATGGCGGCGTGCACGGGAA
>CAZEWV010000334.1:0-3547 GCA_964516025.1 uncultured Eubacteriales bacterium | reverse complement strand
GGCAAGAAATCCTGTCAGGAATCTCCTCTCCATCTCAATTTTCTCTCTTAAAAGAAAGATTAAGAGCCTTCGATGACCTATCCTTAAAAACCGATGACTACGAAATAGCTGCAGAATTTTTTACTAAATGCAGAAAAAAGGGGATTCAGGGATCACATATTGATTTCCTGATATGCGCTGCTGCCAAAAACCACACTCTATCCATTTTCACAAGCGATCAAGATTTCAGCAATTATTCTAGGATTCTTAAGATAGAACTCCATCAACCGAGAAAATTCCTTTAGATTCATGAATTTAAAACTTTAGAGGAGGGGCACATGAGACCCAACAATATTTTGTTCCTTGTCTTCTTTATGATTTGTTTAGGTTTGACTATAAATCCTGTTTTAAGCCAGGAAACACTGACAGTCGGTGAAGTGACCTCTTCTCCTGGAGAGATAAAATCAGGCTATATTATAGTACCCGCCGGGACGGATGGGCCTGAAATCCGGCTCCCTATCACCGTAATGAATGGGAGCAAGGACGGTCCTGTTTTGGCGCTTACGGCCGGCATCCACGGGTATGAATACCCACCGGTTCTGGCTCTCCAGAGGTTGAGATCACAGCTCGATCCCCAAAACATAAAAGGGGCCGTGATTATGGTGCATGTCGTCAACCTTCCTTCTTTTCTGAAGCGCACCATCTACTACAATCCTTTTGACTGGAAGAACCAGAACCGTGTATTTCCCAGAAAAATCGACGGAACTATGACAGAGAGAATCGCCTTTCAGATCACAAACGAGGTGCTCTCAAAAAGTAATGCTCACCTCGACCTTCACTGCGGCGACGGCAACGAGGATCTTATGACCTACCTTTATTATATGGAAACGGGGAAGCCCGAATTAGACAAAAAGACCATGAATTTGGCAATAAATTTCGGTTTTAAGGTGCTTATCCATGTCACAGCCGGTCCTGAGGGACTGCCGGCAACAACATGTGCCAATGCGTCGCTGTCTTTAGGAAAACCAGCCCTAACTGTCGAATGCGGAAGGCTCGGCCGGACCGATGAAGAAGATATCTCGGCCATCCTCAATGGCTGCAACAATACACTCAAACATCTTAAAATGATCGACGGCCAGCCGGAACTGATGTTTGATCCCGTCTGGGTGAAAAAGACGACGTATATCCGATCAGAATATGAGGGACTCTTCTATCCTCTGACTAAAGGCGGAGCTCATGTCCAGGAGGGTGAACTGCTTGGCTATTTGACCGACTTCTTTGGGAATATCCTCCAGAAAGCCATCGCCCCACATGACGGCATAGTCATGTATGTCATTGCCACTCCCCCGATGAGTAAAGGCGAGCCCATGGTTAAAATTGGAGGCTTTTGACGATATTTTCGGCTTTCGAATTCAATAAAAAAATATCAAAAGATTAATTGAACGAAAAGTAAAAATATAGTAATTATATTATTTGTATTTCTTATTTAAGGGGAGTTTCAGCTCTTTTAGAACTGGGAAAATCCGAATGTTCTTATCTAGATCAATCAGTGTAAAATATCTTCGGAGAATTAAAAGGCATTCAGGGAATCCCGTCTCCCAATAGGATTCAAGTTTTACCCTATATTGTCGCTCAAGGGGCATTTTCACCGGTACAGGAAGGCAATCCCTTCCGCACCGGGTCCCAATATTCAGGGAATAGGGGTTTAAATCTCAAGTATGGATTGACCAGCAATTTAACCCTGGACGGCACATTTAATCCGGATTTCGGCCAGGTCGAGGCAGATCCAGCGCAGGTCAACCTTACGGCATTCGAAACATACTTTTCCGAAAAGAGGCCCTTCTTCATCGAGGGGAAAAGCCTTTTAAGTTTTTCACTGGGCAGCTCTCTGGAAAGAGAGTCGCTTTTTTATTCTCGAAGGATAGGGAGAGCCCCACAGGGATATCCCTCCTCGGCCCAATACTATCAAAAACCCGAGAACACAAGCATCCTCAGTGCTTTTAAAGTGACAGGAAAAACTGCCCGGGGATGGTCCATTGGAATTCTGGAAGCCCTCACTTCAAGAGAGAACGCCAGTGTTCAAACATGGAGCGGAACAGATTCGGAAGAAACCGTTGAGCCTCTCACGAATTATTTTTTAGGACGAGTAGAGAAGGAATTCAGAGAAGGAAGGAGCGCCTTTGGATTTATTATCACAGCCGTCAACCGGAAAATTGACTCCGAAAACCTGAATTTTCTGAGAACAGCGGCATTCAGCGGTGGATTTGACTTCCGTCACAGATGGTCAAAGGACAGGTATGAGATCAAGGGATTCTTTATCGGAAGCCATATCCGGGGGAGTGAGGACGCCATACTCAGCGCACAGAAATCATCCGCCCGATATTTCCAGAGACCGGATGCGGATCATCTGGAACTCGATCCAACAAGGACTTCCCTGTCAGGATTTGCCGGCTATTCTTCCATCTCTAAAATCGGAGGGGGGCACTGGAGATGGACAATTTCTAACCGCATACGGAGCCCCGGTCTTGAACTCAACGACATAGGCTATATGCGGAGCACGGACAGAATCATCAGTTATCTCTACATCGACTACAGAGAATTCAAACCAGGGAAACTCTTCAGAGACTATGATATCAGCCTCCTATTTAATTATGCGACCAATTTTTCGTGGGACCGGACCGGATCGGGAGGCACTCTCCGGGCCAATTTCCGGTTTCTCAATTACTGGTATTTGACCATAAGTCTTACCCGAACTATGGATCGACTTTCGACAACCCAGCTCAGAGGCGGTCCGGCCGTATCCTTGCCGGGAAACTGGTCAATAAGCGGAAGTATTCGCTCAGATTCCAGGCGAAACTTTTATCTGAGTCTCCGGGGAAGTTACAGATATTCCGACAACGCGTCAACGACTTACAGCATCTCTCCAACCTTCAGGATCCGTCCCTCAAGCCGGCTGAACATCAGCCTCTCACCCAGCTTCCGCGACGGCTTCAGCCAGCTTCAGTATCTGACAAAAAGAACCATCGGTACAGAAACGCGCTATATCCTCAGCCGTATCGACCAGACTGTATTGTCGTTAACCTTAAGGATCAGCTACGCCATCACGCCCAATTTAAGCCTCCAGCTTTATACCCAACCCTATATTTCCGCAGGCGATTACAATGAATTTAAAGAAGTCATTGAACCTCGTGCCGAATCTTATGACGACCGCGTCTGGACCAATGGTCTAAATGACTATACCGATGTAGGGAGGCTCAATATCGGAGATGATCTAAAGGGCCTCTTCGGCTCCCCTTCCGATAATGTCTTTCTTTTCAAAATAAGCTACTGGTTTGATTTGTAAGTCCTAAGTCCTACAGTTTGATTTAATCTTTTTCCTGTGATATATCAAATCTTTTAGCTCTTCGGAAGAGAATGAATCATCAGACAAAATAGGACCATTAACATATTATTGGGAGGGAGGAAAAAATGATTAAACGGATTTTTGGTTTGTGTGTTGTCTCAATTCTATTGATGTGCGGCACAGTCCAGGCACAGTATACGCCCTGGTTCTACTGGACTCTGATCG
>CAZEWV010000333.1:0-3555 GCA_964516025.1 uncultured Eubacteriales bacterium | reverse complement strand
CTCAAATGGATTTCTTCGGCATTGGCGGAAGTCATATGGAACAAGAAGGAGTTCGACTGTTATTTTCGGTTCAGGACTTGTCCCTTGTTGGAATCGTTGAAGTTCTCTCGCACATTCCTCGAATTAAAAAGATCTTCAACTCTATTGCAAATGAAGTCAAAAAAAAAAAACCTTCCGTTGCCGTTTTGATTGATTCTCCCGATTTCAACCTGCGTCTTGCTAAAAAATTGAAGATGCTGTCCATTCCCGTCCTCTATTATATAAGCCCCACCGTTTGGATCTGGAGAAAGTGGCGGTTGAAAACAATTAAAAAATTTGTTCAGAAAATGATGCTCATATTCCCTTTTGAGGAAGAAATCTACCGCAGCCAAAACATTCCAGCCGTGTATGTCGGTCATCCTCTGGTTAAAAAAGTCGAAGTTTCTCTACCGCGCGAAGATTTTTTCTTGAAGCATGGGATAAATCCCAAAAAAACCATTGTATGTGTCCTTCCGGGAAGCCGAAGTACTGAAATCGGATACCACATGCCTGTCCTCATAAAAGCCCTGGAAAAAATCAACAGGAAATATAACGTCCAGTTCATTTTCATTCTAGCAAAAAACCTTGATGAAGATCTCGTAATCAAACATATCCCACACAGTATGAATAACATTTTTTCTCTTTCGGAAGACGCGTATGCCGCTATGGCATATAGCGACATAGCCCTCTCGTCCTGCGGCACCGCCAACTTAGAATTGGCGCTTTTGGAAACTCCCTTTCTCGCTTTTTACAGGCTTTCGTCTTTGACATATAACCTTGGGATACACCTTATGAAGCTAAAAAATTACAGCATCGTCAACATTCTGGCCGGCACCAATTTCGTTCCTGAACTGATCCAGAAATACTTCACTCCCGAAAACATCTTCAAAGAAGCTCGAATTATCCTCGAATCCCAAGACAAACGTGAGAAAATGGTCCATGAGTTTAAAAAGATCAAGAGCCTTCTTGGAGACAAAAGTGCTCCTCAGAATGTGGCCATAGAATTAGCCAAACTTATACAATAAAATGGGGTCAGGCCCCATTTATAAAATAAAATCAATCTTCTCATACATCTTAAGTTTCCGCTTCTCTATGCTTCCTGCTTTTAGTTCTAAAACATATTTTGCAGGAACAAGGGGTGCATAAGAAGGACAGGGCGCTTTTTTACAAGGTGGAACATTGTGTTCAAGATGAACGATCCTCTTCTGCCTGTCCAGCCAGAGAATATCGATCGCAAAATTCATGTTCTTCATCCAGAATGAATAAAATTCTTCCTGTTCAAAGACAAACAGCATACCTTGGTCATCATTGAGTGTATTACGGAACATGAGCCCCCGCGTCCTCTCCTCTTCGGTCTTTGCCAAATCAGCAAAAATTGTTTCTCCATCAGGAAGAAATATGCGAATGTGAGTCACTCTTGCCTGTAAAAAAACTGATACCAAAACCAAAATGAATAGGACAACAGCAGTTTTTTTCATAACTTTTTAGTGAGGTGAAACGAGCGGAACAAAACGTACAGATAAAAGTTTTTTTTCGGTGAATCCTTTCTTGTTTTTCACAATAAGCACAAGCTCCTGGAATGTATCCCCAACAGGAACAATGAGTTTCCCTCCAATAGACAATTGTTCCTGAAGAGGTTGTGGAGTGAAACGCGGAGCGGCTGTCACAATGATAGCATCAAATGGAGCAAACTCTTTCCACCCATAAGATCCATCACCAACTTTAAACTGAATATTTCTATATCCCAATTCAGCCAGTACGTCCCGGCTTTTTCTCGAAAGACTTTCGATAATCTCAATGGAATAAACGTCCCTGGCCAACTCGGCAAGAACGGCCGTTTGGTAGCCCGACCCAGTCCCGATTTCGAGAACTTTTTTATCGTCCTCCAGCTGGAGAACCTCAGTCATGTAAGCGACAATGTAAGGCTGCGATATTGTTTGTCCTTCACCAATGGAGAGGGGTTCATCATTATAGGATAGAGACCTGATCTTCTCAGGGACAAATTCATGCCGCGGCACTTTTTCCATGGCCGCAAGCACGCTTGTATTTTTGATCCCCCTCGCTTTGATTTGCTCCCCTACCATCCTCCGTCTTTTCTCTTCAAAATTTTCTTCACTCATTTTCTTTTTGAAAACTCAAAAAAGATTTGAGCTACAAGCCAGAACAGGATTAATAAGCTTTGGCAAAAAGAACCCTTTTGCTGGACTCTTTTCCACATAAAGCACAATGGCCTTCCTTCTTGTCGTGCTTTTCGTGAGGATCTTCACGTAAAACAATTCGAATTGTAGCCATGGTCTCTTCTTTGATTTTTTTCTCACACAAAGATTCACCACACCAAAAAGTTCTGATGAATCCTCGTTGAGTTTCCATAATATTTTTAAACTCGTCATAAGTCTGAACGTCATGAGTGTTTTCAGTTTGAAACTTCAAGGCCGACTCAAAAAGTGAGTTTTGGATTTCCTGAAGAAGATGAGGAATGTGTTCGTTCAAAACATCAAAATCTACCTGCTCTTTTTCAAGTGTATCCCTTCGGACGGCGATGACTTGTTTGTTTTTAATATCTCTGGGTCCGATTTCTATCCTCACCGGAACTCCCCTCATCTCCCAATCCGAAAACTTCCAACCGGGGGTAAATTCTTCCCTGTCATCAACCTTGACTCGTAATCCGAGTTGAAGAAGCTTGCGTTCAATGTCTCTGGCTGCAGGAAGAACATCTTCCTTCCAGTTTCCAATCGAAATCGGGACAATGACAACTTGGATGGGCGCAACATTCGGGGGAAGCCTCAGACCGGAATCGTCTCCATGAGACATGATTATGGCTCCAACCAAGCGTGTAGAGACACCCCACGACGTCTGCCAAACATACTTTAGGTTTTGTTCCTTATCTTCAAACCGGATATTAAAAACCTCTGAAAAATGCTGTCCCAAAAAGTGGGTTGTCCCCATCTGCAGAGCTTTGCCATCAGACATTAAGGCTTCGATAGCGTATGTATCGGATGCACCGGCAAATCTTTCCATTTCTGACTTTTTTCCACTAACCACAGGTATTGCCAATTCTGTCTCCACAAACTCTTTATACAGATCCAGGATCATCATGGTTTCATCAACCGCTTCCTGTTCTGTGGCATGAGCCGTGTGTCCTTCCTGCCATAGAAATTCAGTCGTTCTCAAGAACGGGCGTGTCACTTTTTCCCATCTTACAATATTGGCCCACTGGTTGATCAAGACAGGCAGATCCCGCCAGGATTTGATCCACTTGGAATACATGTGCCCTATGATGGCTTCCGAAGTCGGTCGTACGGCAAGCCGTTCTTCGAGTTCTTCGTTTCCTCCATATGTCACCCAGGCGACTTCGGGAGAAAATCCTTCAAGATGTTCTGTTTCTTTCTGAAGGAAGCTCTCAGGTATAAAAAGTGGAAAATAGGCGTTTGAGTGACCCGTCTTTTTTATCCTTATATCAAGGAGTCTTTGGATGTTTTCCCATATGGCATAACCATAGGGCCGAATGACCATCATGCCTTTCATCGGGGCATAGTC
>CAZEWV010000332.1:0-3575 GCA_964516025.1 uncultured Eubacteriales bacterium | reverse complement strand
CAATCACAGCGATGGCCCAGACTATCATGGCGATAAGTGTTTTGTTGTCTGTCAGGTCAAAGCCGAATGGAAATCCTGTCCACCATTCCCCGAATGCAAATTTTTGAACTAGGGGGCCGAGGATCATTCCTCCGACAAACATGAGCCCCGCTGTCCAGAGAGTGAGTTTTCTTGTATTTCCATCTTTTCGGAGAGCTTCTATTCCAGTCCTTGCGGAAAACAACAGAGCTGAAAATATGAATAGGATATGGAGGTAGAGCACTGTTTTCGGAACCACGCCCTTAAACCGGATGACGACCTCTTGTTCTCCTGTAAGCGAAACTTCTTCTCCCCTATAGGAGAGAAACACCTTGTATGCGAGTTTTCCTGCGGATGGCTGCTGAGGGATAGAAGCTGTGAGTGAACTATCTTCTCTTTCCATTTGGATATTTGTCCAGGGATCGTCGGTTTTAAACCTTTTAAACTGCACGTGTCCGTTTATTTCAGAGTTGGGAACCTCGATCTTTATTTCATAGTCTCCGATGGTCTCATGACTAGTTTCGAGAGAGAAAGAGATGACTGAACCGCCGAAATTAACCTTGTCATTTATGGGGTAAGTCGGACCTGTCCTCGTCTGGAAGAGAAGGGATCCTGCCGTGATGACAAATGCCAATACCCAATAAAGAACTTTTTTCATTGTCTATCCTCCATTCAATCTGAAATATTCATGACAAAAAAGAGAAGCCTAAATGTAGCAGTATTCCTCTGTAAACGCAACTTTATTTTCCTAGTGATGCTTTCTTCCTTAAGGTAAATATCTAAAATTTGAGTGATCGTCCTTGTGTGAGGGCAAACTTGATGTTCCGGACAAATGCCCTAAGAGTCAGCGGGCCTTCCAGATGAGACAGAATCAATTCAACGTTTTCTCTATTGTGGATTATCCACTGTTGGCTTTCGGAATGCAGAGAGATGAAATCTGTCTGATATTTGCTGTCAAACAGGTCCTGCTGATTCTTGGATGCATGCGGATACCAGAACTCATTGAGAAAAAAGAGGAAATCTGCTTGGGACATAAGGTTGGCTTCATTCAGGTTGTTCAGAAAAAGTTCCACTTGATCATCAATCTTATTCTTTAAGCCTTTGTCCAGGACGATATTCAATTTTCCCAGAGTTTTTGGTGAGATGTCCCATAGAACTCCATATTTTGTAGCGGCAATTTCGTTCCAGAGAGGATAGGGAGTATCTCCAAAAGTCATTTTTTTTAGGATCAGATAACCAAACCGAGCACTTTTTTCATGCCCGGGTCGCCCTCGCGAAACGAGGGAAATCCTCGATACAATCGGATCGGCCAATCCCAATCTGTCAATGAGATATATTGTTCTCCCTGAGTAAAATCCCGTAAAGCCGACATTGAGGGTGGCCAACCTGATATTGAGTTTGGTTTTTATAGATAAATCTCTATAGTTGACGCCGATGGTTTTCCACATCAAAATGACAGTATCTTTGAAGAGATATTTAAGGGGGATGATTTGATTTTTGTAGTAGGCATACCGTTCGTTGGAGATACCGTGATTATAGATTTGACCCTTTTTCTGTACGGGTAAAACACTTAGAGACAGCGCGAAAACAATTAGGCTTACAGTAAGATAGGTTTGATTCAATCGCACTTTATTTTCGAAAAAGCGGTCAAAAGCACCACTCACAGAGACTGTAATGAGTATAATGGCTGGCAGCAAGAATCGGCCGTGCATAAAGTCCCCTCCACCCCTTATCACGAAAAAACCGTGGAGAATTCCAAACAGGAGCACAAGCAGGCGGCTCTTGAAGTCGACACGTTTGAAATTAAGGACAATGGCGAGAACAGCCAGGAAAAAAATCCCATAGATCAGACTGCCTTTACCAAAATCAAAAAGATATTTTAAGCCCTGGCTGAAATAGGAGGCAGATCCGGATTTAGAATAGAAAGGATTGGGAAAAAGGGCTGCGTAATACCCCATACGGAAAATCTCGTGAATTCCCAGGATGAGCAGCGGAGGGAAAATAAAGGAGGCCATCTGCTTTAAGGACGTGTCCTTTTTCCATATTTTATAAAGATAGAAGATTATCAAAGCGATCAAAAAGATGCCAAAATCCGGCCGGGTTAGAACGAGAAGGGTTACGATCAAACCCACTTGTGCCGGTTGTGATTTCCATCTGTCCTCCGCAAGAAATTTAGCGAACACAATGAGGAGAAAATATGAAAGTGAGGTCTCTAGTCCGCTGGTGCCAAAATCGATAAAAGCACTGGTGCCGATCAAAATTACAGCGGCCGGATTTAAGCTCGGCTGGTTTTTTTTGGCCCCGGGGAAACGGATTCTGAAAAAGAGGATGTAGAGAGCGGCAATGGAAAAGAACAAGCCGGGAAGGATGACAGAGGCTTTAGGAGCCAACCCTATCCAACGGAAAAGAGACAAGATGGCAAACCATAGGGGCTGAGAGTATCCTTCCACACGCTCATTGACGTTGAAAACAGGGCCGAAACCATTTGTGAAATTTTCCACATGGCGAAGGGTTATAAAGGCATCCTCGGATACCCATGCGTTTCGTAAAATGAGGATTGAACCGGCAAGAAAGAAAAAGAGAGTGAGGTAAAATTTCCATCTAGGAGAATGCTTGAGACTGCTGAAAAAAGACATGAGCAGGAGTGTGATAAAGAATGCTGAGAATAAGGAGACAAAGAAAAGATTTCTTAATGGAAAAACCCCCCTAATTCTGTGGAATGTCACTTCATACAACTGGATATCCGAATGTCCCGAGATATACAACAAGCGGGGTTCGACCTCTGTTTTATTTAGGATTTTAAATTGAATTGTGTGCTGTCCGGGAAAGGATGTCAGCTGGATTGAACGGTTGTTGAGAATGGTTTTCCCCTTTTCTGCTGCGATCTGCACATCGACTTCTGATTGTTGCGTTGAAATGGAGTTCATTTGAAATACGGCTTCATAAATGCCTGGGGGGAGGAGTGAGTAAGCACCAAAGGCTACAAATTTATTCCTTTTTAAAATCTGATCTTCACGGAGGTCGGCCCGGGTGTCTTTTTGAACAAAATCAGATTGAAAACGGTTGAGTGTGATGGATAAGTTCCGGTCCGTTTTGTTTTTATAAAGAGCAGCGGCTGAAAGGAAAAGGAATACTAAAGAAAAGGAGATCAAAAAAAGTGGTATGAGGCGGGTTCGGTCTTGAAATCGCTTCACGTTCATTGAAAATTTAAGAATATCTCATCTCTTGAATAATGTCCAAATTCTTATTCATCCCCCACAGAAAAAAAGGATAGTGCCGTACCATGCGACAGGTTCTTTGATTTATAAAAAAAAATATTGCTTTTAATGATAATTCCGATATATACAATAAAGACAACCTAGTAGGATATTTTCAAATGAGGAGTGAAAAAATGCATATTTCTTCGAGACAAAATCAATTTAAGAGATGGTCAAAACGGAAGCCAGTACAAATTTCCATTATAGGGGTAGTTTTACTTCTCCTATTATTTGCTCCACTGATGGCTCAAAAGGAAAAGATAGATGAGGAATACACGGCAAAAATTAAGGAGTTTACGA
>CAZEWV010000331.1:0-3596 GCA_964516025.1 uncultured Eubacteriales bacterium | reverse complement strand
TTCAAGCCTCAGAAAAAGTTTATATTCAAGAATCTGCTCAGGTTTTTGGGGATATCATCGCCGCAGACATCTCGGTCATGGATGGGGCCCATTTTGAAGGCAACGCCAAAATTCAAAAATCTTCTCAGGATATAACACCTATTCCTGAGTCGACTAAGAGAAAATCCGAATCCCGCCTTATCATTGAAGATGAATT
This sequence comes from uncultured Eubacteriales bacterium, assembly GCA_964516025.1. Classification (GTDB taxonomy): domain Bacteria; phylum Acidobacteriota; class Aminicenantia; order Aminicenantales; family Aminicenantaceae; genus JAUWVG01. Next base: position 3,400 of record CAZEWV010000331.1, on the reverse strand, counting down.
TGTAGAAGAATAAGCCCTCTATTCAACTGTGAAATAAAAATAGTCATACACAAATCTCGAAATTTGAGCGATGAGGTCTTCCACATCACTTGTATCATCTTCTGTATCTTTTGTGAGCACTGTCAACACCACATGCCCCAAATCATCAGGGAGATAAATGATTCCCACGTCATTGACTGTCCCCCCGATCGTTCCGGTTTTATGAGCAAGTTTGACGCCTGAAGGCAAATCCCCTCTTATTCTCCGCCGTCCTGTCTGGCATTTGAGCATAACCGAAAGGATGTGTTCACAGCTTGGATCATCCAGTATTTCCTTAGTAAATATTTTTTCCAAAAGCATATTCATGGCAAGGGGTGTGCTCTGATCTTTAAAAACTTGACTAAATGTCGTTGTGGCTTCCTCAAAGGCATCTGGATTTTCGGCCATCTCTTTACGGCGAGTTTTTTGGACATCTTCGAGACTCAACCCTATGTAATTTTCGGGATTGAGTCCAATGGCTTCCAAAATCAGATCCTGACATGTTCTGTCTACTGTCATGTTCTCGATTCCAATTGAACGTAATCGAGTGTTTACATTTTCAGGCCCAACTTTTGTCACTAAAATATCTGTAGCGGAATTGTCGCTGATTTTCAACATCATGTTTATGAGATTCCGGATAGAAAGTTTTATCCCCGGCACATCCAAATCCGATAGCATACCGCTACCCAGGTGCTGATCAGATTTTTGGATGGAAATTTCATCGTCCAGAGAAAAACGCCCCTCCTTTATCTGGGCCATCACTTCCATAACCACTGGAATTTTGAAAACACTGGCCATCGGAAAATATGTGTCCCCGTTGATCTGCAGCTCCTGCCCCGATTCCAGATGTTTGACAGCAATACCGATATTTTTTTCCACTCCCCTGATCGCTCGGTCGATTTGACTCCTCAATCGTTCTATCCCCTGGGACGATGCTTCTATATCTTGTACAACAAGGAGTAAAGGCACCATAGAAATAAAAATTCCTATAAAAAATCGTCTTATAGAGTTGTTTGCTAACATTTTTTCCTCCTTACTGGATGTTTTCTTCATGCTCTATCATCTCGAATTTGAGCGTAACATCAATTTCCTTGGCCTCACGCAGGAGACGAAACTTCACTTCATCACCCCAAATAAAACGTGAGAGATATGTTCGCAAAGTGTTGATATCCGTATAAGTTTTTCCATCCACGTCCAAAACCACATCCCCTTTTTTTATATCCTGTCCCATAACGACACCACCTATGGGATTGCGTTCGATAACAAGATTTTCTAATCCATCAAATATCTTAAAGCTCAATCCCACTGAAGGATAAACTGGCCTCTCTTCATCTTTAAGTCCCCAGACATAGTCGGCAAAAGTCCTGGACACTTGGACTGAATCCTTTTCGTCGGGGATCTCTAAGCAAACCACCGTTTTATAGGGCATCTGAGTCCTTTTAAAAGCCCTGTTGTTGATCCCTAGATTATAAAGAAGATGCCCGGAACCTGCAAGAACCACCATACGCTTACCGTCTTTTTTGGCCGCCAAAACAGCGTTAAAGGCCATCACTTCATCCCAGGCCGATTGAGCTCTATAAAGTCCGTCTAACATCTGGTCCATGTCCTCCTTCGGCATCTGATGTGCCCCTCCAGCCCCTCCAAATATCGTCATGATAAGTTCTCGATGCTCCTCATTTGTGAGGTCGGGTTGGGGAATAATAAGCTTCTGTTCATCGGACAAGCCTTCCCACCCTTTCATACGGACAGCGGAGATCATTGGTCTGGGCGCGTTTAATGCATAAATAGGGATTTTGTTCGACTTGGCATACTGGAAAATTTTACGATAAAAACCAAAATTGAAATTCCAAGTGACATACCACCTTGCTTCTTGAATAAATTCATCCTCAGTCAGCAGTCCAAGACTCCATTTGTTCAGAATTTCTTGCCCGGTGACAGGAAACATTTCCAGGCCTATAGATAGATTTTTGTCTTGTTCATGCAGTGCCTGGATTACCTTTAACTGGATATCGTGCATGGGCATGCTGTTGTGAGATTCTCCAACATAGACAAACCGGCTGTCTTTCATCTCTGTGATCATCTTTGTAAAGGAAACGGCCTTCCCATCTTTGGCAGAAAAAACATTGTCCGGAGAGATGGTCATGACCTTTTCTCTCAAATTTTTGTTCCCAATGTTGAGGAGAAAGACCTTGTCTCCTTCTTCTTGACTAAAAGAGGTCAAGGTGAAAATCACTACCATAAGTACAATACATATTTTTTTTAATCTCATTTTGGCCTCCTTTGGATTGGGTATAATAACATCCTGACAAGAATAAACACAAGATTTTACAAGAAGAGGACGCATTCCTCTTTCCATGATTTCTAGTCACTCATAGAACTCGTTCTTCAAATCACTGAGTTAGGGATGCAACCACTTTCGTAAGCATTCCCTTGACATACTATGGGGGGGTATAGTATTATGAAAATAAATAAATACAGAGGTTATTATGAAAAAATTTATCACTCTTGTTGCAATCGTCTTTTTGGTGATTGCTGGGCTTACGGCATGTGGAAAGAACCATTACCTTAGAGAAGGATTAAACTTGAATCCAGATCAGACCGAACTCAGAAATCATAAAAGCCATAAAACAAAACTTTTGGACGGCAGATAACACCAAACCTATTGGAAAGCTACAAAAAGGGCGTTGTGACATGCGGTCTATCCAAGACCTATATTAAACAAAGCTTTAAAGATTATCGTATATAGAGTATCCTATGCAATTATAATTTTGAGGAAATATGAAAAAAATCGTTCCATTTTTTTTGTTTGTCGTTTTAAGTCTATTTCTTTTTTCTCAAGATCAGACGCATGAAGTTTCGGTTGTTAACATTGAGATTCCTGTCCGTGTGTTCCAGGGGGAAAATTTTATCGATAATCTGACAATTAAGGATTTTGAATTGTTTGAAAACGGTATCGCACAAAAAATTGAAGCCGTCTATCTTATCAAAAAGAAAAGTGTAGCCAAAGAAGAAGGCAATCAGAAATTCTTTCCTTCAGTATCAAGAAATTTTATCCTTATGTTTGAAATTATCGATTACATTCCCAACATTGATGAGTCCATCGATTATTTTTTCAACAATATTTTGCTCCCTGGAGATGAACTCACAGTCTTTACACCCGTCAAAGCCTATAAGTTCAACAGCAAGGCCTTCGAGATGTTTTCCAAGGAAGACATAGCGAATAAGCTCAAAAAAACTCTCAGGACGGATTCTGTCATAGGCAACTCTGAATACAGGAGTGTGCTGAGAGAACTGGAAAGCGTCTTCACTATGGAGGAACTGGACATCGATGAAAAATTGAGCCTCTACAGACAGGTCTTAAGCCGTTTTGAAAGACTCCGGT
>CAZEWV010000330.1:0-3612 GCA_964516025.1 uncultured Eubacteriales bacterium | reverse complement strand
CTCTTCCAGGTTTTTTTCGGACAAATCGAAATCATTAACAATGTTGTTCTCGGCTTTTATTGTCTTTAGGATATCTTCAAACTTTTTCTTTGAGATCTCCAAGACAACATCGCTAAACATCTGGATCAAGCGGCGGTAACAGTCCATGGCAAATCGCCGGCCGCTCCCCTTTGCTGCCAGTCCTTTAATTGTGTTATCGTTCAGGCCAAGGTTCAGGACCGTATCCATCATGCCCGGCATGGAAAATTTGGCTCCGGAGCGGACAGACACGAGGAGAGGATTCTCTTCACTCCCGAAATTTTGCCCAGTCAAATTTTCAAGTTTTTTCATATTGCGATGGATTTCGTTTTCAACTCCGGACGGAATTTTGTTGCCTGTTTCCACAAAAAGCTTGCAGACATCCGTGGACACGGTAAAACCAGGTGGAACAGGAAGTCCGATACCTGCCATTTCTGCAAGGTTGGCACCTTTCCCTCCAAGGAGGTCTTTCATATCTTTATGACCTTCCGCATTGTCTTTTCCGAAAAAGTACACGTGTTTATCGTTCATGAATAACTCCTTTGCACGTTATGAATAATCCTTAATATAAACGCTCCCCCCTATTAATTCAAGAATCTTTCCTAAATTAAAGGAATGAATTAAAGGGACATCATAAGAATGAATTAAAGGGACATCATACTTAATTCGACTGAATTAAGTATGATGTCCCTTTAATTCATTCCTTTAATTTAGGATTTGCGGTAGAAAAATATATTGAGAGAGAGAAAAAGGAGTGCGCAGTCGGTCAAAAGCAGTTTATAGTCAACCTGTCGGCTGAGGCTGCCAAAACAACCGCATTCGACATCTATGCCTCGTATCAATGTGACTATGATAAGGATAAGAAATCCCGCTAGAATACAGGATAAAAAAAACGAGCTGGATCTCAAAAAGAGGCCTGTGATTATAAATACTCCGCAGATAACCTCTATCCATGGAAGGAATAGGGCCAAAAAGAACGAAATGCTCTGAGGAAAGATCAGATAATTTGCAATGTCCTGGGCAAAACCAAGCGGGTTTGTGATTTTAATTATACCCGCCCAAACGAATACTCCTCCAAGGATGAGACGAAATAGGTAGTGAAGATACCGGTTATTTATCATCGCCTATCTCCATAGGCAGACCTTCCCTCTGCCATTCCTTCCAGCCCCCGTAGAAAACCCTGACGTCTGTATATCCTTGATCATGAAGAAACCTGGACAATCCCACACTGGACTGGCATGTGCTCCCATCACAGTAGACAACTAATGATTGTTCTTTAGGAACCGCACGCTCGACTAAGAGGCTTGCGTCAATTTTGTCCACGTAGGGAATATTGACGGCTCCGGCAATATGCCCTGCTTTGAAAGCTTCAGCATTCCGGCTGTCGATAAACAGGGTTTCATTCATGGCAAAAAGACCTTCCGCTTCCGGAAGCATGATAAAGGAGATTGAAGGATACTCATCCGAAGAGATAAAGCCGTACTGGAACTCTCCTCCAAGAAACTGCTTGATCAACCGGACATTTGTTCCGAATCCAAGAAGGGCACTGAAGACAATGATGAATACAATATGAGTCAGGATCTTCTTCATGATTCGTTTGTCCGTGTCGTTAAAGGAAAAAGTGTGAGGTATTTTTCCAAACCCGCTTTAAAAACTTCGATCGCTCTTTTCATATCGGCCTCCTTAAGAACGTAGGCAATCCGCACCTCGTTGGTTCCTTTTCCGGGTGTAGAGTAAAATCCCTGTGCCGGAGCCACCATGACGGTCTCATTATCCAGACGAAAATCTGTCAACATCCAGCGCACAAAGTGTTCGCTGTCTTGGATGGGGAGCTGGACAATGATGTAAAATGCTCCCTGGGGCTTTCCCATCACGATGCCGGGAATCTCTCTGAGTCCCTCAAAAAGGACATCGCGCCTCCTCCGGTACTCTTCCCTTACCGGCTCGAAATAATCCATTCCCATTCTATAGAGAGAGAGGGCTGCTTTTTGTTCCAAGGTTGGCGGACAGAGTCTTGCCTGAGCAAATTTCAAAACGGCATGAGAGATATCAGGGTTTCGCGTTACAACAGCTCCGATCCGAGCTCCACAGCAGCTGAATCGTTTAGATATGCTGTCAACGACGATGACACTGTCTTTGATGTCCGTATATTCAAGGATGCTCTTGTGTGCCAGGCCGTCGTAGACAAACTCTTTGTACACCTCGTCCCCGATCAAGAACAGATCGTGTCTCTTAACAACTTCAACAACCCTTTCTATCTCTTCCGGTGTATAGACCGCTCCCGTTGGATTGCTTGGAGAATTCAAAAGAATGGCTCGAGTTTTAGGTGTGATCTTGGCCTCGATAACCTCTTTGGACGGAAGACGAAAACCATCCCCAACATTCAAAGTCAGAGGGACAATCTTCACATCGGCAAAGGCTGCATATCCGTTGTAATTGGCATAAAAGGGTTCCGGAATAATGATTTCAGTGCCAGAGTCAGCCACAGCGCTGATGGCAAAATGGATGGCCTCTGAACCTCCGGTTGTGATAATGACATTTTCAGAATTTAAAGGAATATTATAATTACAAAAATAGTCGGCTATTGCCTGTCTAAGATCTAAAAAGCCCTGTGCAGGTCCATAACTGAGTACTTCTTCATCAAAGCTTCTTACGGCATCCCAGACAGGCTGAGGTGTAGGGATATCGGGCTGGCCGATGTTGATGAAATAGACGTGCACTCCCTCCGCAATCGCTTGGTCGGCATAGGGCTTCAGTTTTCGTATTGGAGACTCTTGAATGTTCAGTCCCCTCCTAGAGATTTTCATTTATGAAATCCTCCCATACTGTAATTTTTCATAATAAACTAACGTAACCCCCTACCTTTTTCTCACAATATTCTATATAACTATGATTCTTTGTAAGTTTAAATTAGAGGATTTTTCACATTCGGTTAACAGAAACCGGATGGCCGGAAGGGCCTCAAAGCAAACAAGTCCCAACCGGCCATCCGCAAAGAGCACTACATTGATACTCCCTTTTAAGGTAGATGTAAAGAGGCTGGTTAAGGAAGGTAAGGACTATCCCTGGCCCCGGCAAAAAATCTGTCCGAATCCTAAATGTCATTCTCGTCGTCTTTGGGGACATGGATATGTTCTCAGATACTTTGAGGGTTTCACTCATGGTCTGTGGATCAAGCGCTACAGATGTCCCGACTGCAAGGCCGTGCATACATGCCGGATTCAGCAATTTTATAAAGGCTTTCATTACTCGATTTCATCCATTGTGTTTTCGCTTGTAAACCGGATCATCGACGGCAGGTGGTTGAAGTGCCTTTCTCGTCAGGTGCAGCAGTACTGGTATAAGGGATTTTGTTTTCAAGCCTCCCGCCACAGCAACTGCATGGATCCGGATATAGAGGTCCTCAGGGAACTTTTCCATAAAGCTCTTATTCCTGTGACTCATTCATTCCAATGTGAGATTTTGCGTTTATAGATAGCACCCCACCTGATTTTTGCGGTGAAATGTCGGTGGTCTTTGGTTTAGGATGACAAAAGATTCTAAAAGGAGGTAAAGATCATGGACGAAGAGAAGAAAAAACGGATTGCCGAGTTT
>CAZEWV010000329.1:0-3642 GCA_964516025.1 uncultured Eubacteriales bacterium | reverse complement strand
TTGCTCTGCTTTTTGGACGGCACATGACAGGTGGTGGAATTCTTGAACCGGCCGAAGACGAGATGTCTCCCCATTCTCGGTGGAATGTCTCTGGGAAAATGGAGATCAACTGCATGGGTTGTCATAATGCTTCCCGAATACAGAATCACAGCGAGTGGGCGAAGCAGATTCTTCGCGAGAACTTCCGCTGGGCGGCCTCTGCATCAGCAGGTTTGGGTGAAGTGGGAGGGATGGCCTCCAGGCTTTCCTCAACCTGGGATCTTTTTGATGGTCCCAATCCCGATGACACCGAGTGGGCCGTTGTTCCATCGGTGCGTTATAACACAAGCCTTTTTAACAGCAATCACCAGGTGTTTTTTGATATCGCGGATAAACCAAATGACAGCCGCTGTCTGACTTGCCATTCTGTGACTCCTGTCGATATGCCAAGGAAAAGCTATGATTCTGATGTCCATTCTTTGGCAGGCCTACAGTGTGCTGACTGCCATCGCAACGGCATCGAACATGAAATGATCCGTGGATATGAAGGGGAGGTTTCTCTGTCTTTTGAACAGGAGGCAAAGACCTTTACATGTAAAGGTTGCCATATGGGAACGGATAAAAACAAAGTCAAAAGGACAGACGTGGGCCGGTTGGGCGCCCCCTTTCCCGAACATCGCGGCCTTCCCGTTGTCCATCTCGAGAGGTTGTCCTGTACGGCGTGTCATTCCGTCCCTTGGCCGTCAAAGGCTCTGAATCGTGTGCGGACATCCAGGGCCAATCGTCTCGGGATCTTTGGTGTGGCCCAATGGCAGACAGACATGCCTCAAATCATTGAGCCCGTTTATGTTAGAGATGACGGCGGCAAAATCTCTCCTCATCGTCTTGTTTGGCCATCTTTTTGGGGGAAAATTGTCGATAGGGAAGTGATTCCTCTAAAGGCAGAAGAAGTCCTTGCCCATGCAGAGAAGGTCTTTACCTCCGAAGAAAATGTGGCCCAGGTGCTGCTTGCCCTCTATCGAGAGCCCGATCTGGGGGGGATTCCTGTTTTAATAACCGAAGGAAAAATGTACGTTCTTAATGTTGATGGAGGACTGGATGTATCGGATTCCCTTGAAGACATAGCCACAGACAGTGAAAAGTGGGCCTTGAGGGCAGAGGAAAAAATTGTGCCCCTTATACCGGAGTTTGATCCGGAAGCCGAGATGTTGGATGTGGATGTAGAAACCCGCATCCAGATCATTCTCGAAGCGCTCGCCACAAACGAATCTGCACCCGGACTACCTGCCCTTCTTGTCCATGAAACGATGTACTCAATTCAAGAGGGTTATCTTGAAAAAACAAATAATCCTGGAGAGTTCAGACCAACACCTTGGTTGTGCTGGTTGGTTGAGGGGCAGCCCGAATCCCTGGTTGGGGAATTTGATCTGCGCACGGTTAAGGCTACTGTTGGAGAAGAGCAGACTTTAACCGAAGAGCAGGTCAAATTAGTCCTCGAAATTCTCAATCGAACTCAAAATTCTGGTGAATCTGAGACGGATACTTTTTACGCTTATATTTCAGGCGGATTAATGTTTTTTTTGGATAAAGATGGAGAATTGACAACTCAAAATCATAAATCTGCGGACCCTGTCACCTGGCCAATAGGACATCGTGTCCGTCCGGCACAGCAATCTTTAGGGGTCAATGGATGCAGAGACTGCCATAAAGCTAATTCTCCGTTTTTTTTCGGCAAGGTGAAAGGGACTGGGCCTTTGATCACAGAGAGAGTTCGGACCCGTTCACAGGGTTCTTTCATGGATTTGACCCTTTCCTATCAAAAACTTTTTGGGCTGTCTTTTTCCATCCGCCCTCTATTGAAAATTGTTCTTTTTGTATCGGCCCTTGTTTGCGGATCCATTCTATTGATCTTTTTTCTGCTTGTACTTGGCCGAATCTCCGGTCTAGTGGAAAAAAGGAGATAGGAAGATGCTCAAGGGATTAACGCGTTCAGTTGAATGGGCCAAAACCTGGGCGGCACAGTTTTATCCGGGTTGGAGAAGTTGGGTCTTTTTTGGCCTTATTTTAAGCTTTTTGTTCCTTGTCATCTCAGGTTTCCTCTTTGCTCTCCTTATTCCACGAGGATTAAATGGTCTGCCACTTCTATTGCATGTCGCCGCAGGAGGCATTTATGCAATTTCCCTGTCCATGGTTGTGGTTTGGAGAGCCCGGGATTACACGTTGGATGTTGTGCTGCCTATCCTTCTTAAAGTTATGTTTTGGACATTTGTTGTCTCAGGCCTAGGCCTTATCTTTACATCTTTGAGTTCAATGATCTCATTCATTTCCATGACGTTTCAGATAGGAATGATCCGATGGCATCGTCTTTTTGCCTTTGTCTCTCTGGTCTCTGTGTCCGCTTTTTTGTATTATTCCCTTAATAGGGAAGAGTAATGCCGCAGCATGGGCCGCCCCCTTACAAATTCAGTCATTCCGCTATGGGAACCACGTTTGAGGTCATTTTTGCAGAATCGAATGCAGAATATGCACAGCAGGCCTCCCAAGCGGTTTTTACTGAAATCGACCGCATAGAGGCACTCTTCAGCCGCTTTGATCCGTGCTCCGAAATCAGCATGATTAACCGTCTTGATTCAGACCAGTCTCTCTCAGTCAGTGTGGATGTTTATGGCTGTTTGACAACGGCTTTTTTAATCCAAGACCGGACCAGGGGAGCTTTTGATATTAACTTGGCAGCTTCAAGTAGCACTGACTCCGATTGGCGGAGAAAATCTGTTGAGATAAAAAGAACGAAACATGGATTTTTGGTGAGTTGCCTGGATAAGCATCCTGAACGAATGTATTACGGAGTGGATTTTGATTTGGGAGGCATTGGAAAAGGATTTGCCCTGGATAAGGCTTTAGACATTTTTAGGGACTGGAGTATAAAGAACGCTCTTATTCATGGGGGAACGAGTACGGCACTGGCTATCGGATATGCTCCGCAGGGAAAAAAGGGTTGGCCTGTGGGTGTGGGGGGAAACTGGCCGGTCCTTAAGGAGTATCGATTTTTTCTCAAATCCCGAGCCTTGAGCGGTTCAGGGACAGAGGTCAAAGGATCACATATCATAAATCCCAAGACAGGCCAAAAGGCCTCCGGACACTTTGGGGCCTGGGTCTCTCATCCTTCTGCTGCGGTCGCCGATGCACTTTCAACGGCTTTTTTAGTTATGGATCCACCGGAGGTTGCAGCCTATTGTGAAATGTTTCCGGATACTTGGGCTCTTGTACTGATAGACCCTGATCATTTTGATGTGTATAATGAAGTTTTGGAAGGCGAATGATACCGAGTAAAGGAGTCCATCAGATGATAAGAACGTTGCGGATTGCCATCCTGATTCAATGCCTTCTCCTATTTATTCCGGCTGTTGCCAGTGATATTTCAAATCAAGATCAGGAGAAGGAGCTGCTCGAACTCGAGCTGCCCAAACCCATGTTTGTCGGCACACCGAAAAATATCCGTACGCCCAACCTGGAACGGATCACAGGGAAACCCAGAGGGCCTTTTTATGTTCCCAAAGGAACGGTCCTGCTCTCGATGGAAAAAGCGGTGACGAGCAGTGATTATGAACCCGTCATTGGAGACTTGGAGTTTGTCACGGATGGCGAAAAAACAGGGGAGGATGG
>CAZEWV010000328.1:0-3642 GCA_964516025.1 uncultured Eubacteriales bacterium | reverse complement strand
CTTGTCAGGGAGCGCGATCCCAAAAGAATCGGCATCAATGAGTCCGAGGTGATCTGGGCGGCCGATGGCTTGAGTGCTACCCTGAAAAAAAGGCTGGTGAAATCCATTGGCGATAAATACACAAAACGCCTTTTTTCTGCAGAAAAAATGTGCATCCTCTGGCTTGAGACTCTGCTTGATGAAGAATTGGATCTTTATGAACGAGCTGTTGCTATTTCTCACGCTATAGTCGCCGAGACCTACTCAAACAAGGTTATAACGCCGGGCGTTACGACGGTTGATGACCTTATTTATTATTACTGGCAGAGGGCTGCCGGATTGGGACTGGATAAGGCTTTTAATCCTTCTTTTTCTATCCGGGGCCGGCATCCGGATAAAACCGAGCGGTATGGAAAAGATGACAAAGTCATTAGGCGGGGAGACCTTCTGCACTGTGACCTGGGAATCATCTATTTGCGTTATTATACCGACCAGCAGGAGTGGGCCTATGTGCTGCGCCCGGGAGAAAACGATGCACCTGAAAGCTTCAAAAAAGTGATGGCAGAAGGCAACCGGCTTCAGGATATTTTCTGCAGTGAATTCAAAGTGGGTCTGGCTGGAAACCAGTTGTTGAGCAATATTTTAACAACAGCTCGTGAGAAAGGCATCCAAAAACCCAAGGTTTATTCTCATAATATCGGGTATTATCTGCACGAACCCGGTCCGCTGATCGGACTACCCGAAGAGCAGGTTAATACCGGTGGCAGAGGAGATGTCCAGCTTGTTTACAATAGTGCCTTTACGGCTGAATTGAGCGTGACTTACCCTATTCCGGAATGGGATGGAAAAGAGCTGAGGATGGGTTTGGAACAGATAATCGCCTTTACTAAAACCGGCACTCATTTCATAGATGGACGCCAGACAAAATTTCATATTGTGAAATAATATAAAGAGGACAAACAGACTTTAACGTTTTTCTGGAGCAGGTGACTAAAAATGAATATGCCGATAATTAGTGAAGACAAGAAAATTAAAAATATTAGATGGCGTGTTGCAGTAATCTTAACTATTGCTACGGCATTTAATTATCTTGACCGGATGACACTGCCGGTAGTGATTTCTCAACTGCAGGAGAAGTTTTCGATTACTGAAACCCAGTTTGGGGTTCTGAACAGCCTTTTCCTGCTGGCCTATGCCATCATGTATGCAGGAGGCGGACGCCTGGCTGATAAGCTGGGTACACGGGTGGGTTATGCCGTAATGATGACCTGGTGGTCTTTAGCTTGTGCGGCTCAGGGCTTGGTCAATGGCTTTCGGGGATTGGCTTTTTTCAGATTTAATTTGGGTATTGGTGAAGGCGGCAGTTTTCCAACCGCGGCCAAGACGGTTTCAGAATGGTTTCCAGCTAAAGAGCGTTCTACCGCGTTTGGAATGTTCAATACCGGATCGGCCATCGGTTCAGTCCTTGCTCCGCCGCTTCTGGCCGCCATCGTTCTCCTCTTGAGTTGGCGGTGGGTTTTTATTATAAGTGGATCTTTCGGTATTTTCTGGGTTATATACTGGCTTTCCTTTTATCATGTCCCTTCAAAACATCCTCGGATTACGGAAGAGGAATCCAATTACATTCTCAAGAGTCAGGCAGAGGAGAGAACGGAAGATTCAGGGAAGACTCCTCAGAAAATAAAATGGCTTAAGCTGTTCAAGTATAAAGAAATAAGATGCCTGATTATTGTCAAATTTTTAACCGATCCGGTCTGGTTTTTTTATATCTTCTGGCTTCCGAAATATTTGTCCGATACCCGAGGATTCGATATAAAGGAAATTGGATATTACGGATGGATTCCCTATGCAGCCGCCGGTATAGGTAGTATGTTTGGAGGCTGGTTCTCCAGTAAGTTAATGAAAAAGGGTTTGACTCTCAATGCTTCCCGAAAGATTGCATTGGGTATGAGCGCAGCCCTGATGCCCGCGGCAGCCTTTGTGGTTCCCGCTCCTACAGGTCTGGCGATTGTATTTCTCAGCCTGGCTTTTCTTGGGCATCAATTCTGGTCGGTCATTATTCAGACTCTGCCGGCTGATCTTTATCCAAAATCCGCCGTTGGATCGGTGGCCGGATTGATGGGTGCCAGCGGCTCTTTCAGCGCAATGATTTTTGCTTTGATTGTTGGCTATATTCTGGGGAATTATGCCAGCTATGTTTCGGTATTTATAACGATAAGTATGCTGCATCCGATCTCATTCGGTTTAATTATGATTATGATTCCCAAAATATCTGCGCGGAAGATATTCGACAATGAAAGCAAATAATATCTAAAAAGAGGTAAATTATGATAAGAATCGGTCTTTTATCATTTTCAGATGGACGGGAGAGAGTCCACAAAAAACTCTCTCCATCGATTGAAAAGAACGCGGACTTGATCCGGAAACGGTTGGAAGAATCAGGACAGATTGAAGTTGTTCCTGGAGATGAAATTATCTGGCGCCACTCCCAAGCGAGAGAACAAGCCAAATTGGTTGCCGGAAAAAGTGTTGACGGCACGATTTTAAATGTGCCGGTTTTTGCCTTTCCTAATTTAATCCGGATCTCCGGCCAGTTTGCTCAAGATCCTTTTCTGGCTTACAGCCCGCTTTTTGGGGGGCTTCCGGGCCTGGGAGGGATGCTGGGAGCCTCCGGTGCCTTGGAACAGGTCGGTCGTGCCTGTGAAAAGGTTTATGGCTCTCTGAATGACCGGGATGTTATGAATAGGCTGATGGTTTTCTGCAGGACGGCCCATGCCGTCAATGGGTTGCGGGGCCGGGTTTTAGGATTGATCGGAGGCAGAAGCATCGGTATGGTGACCGGAGAATCCTCTCCTGATTTGTACAATTCACTTTTCGGACTTGATGTCGATCATTTTGATCAATTGGAGATTATCCGACGGTCTTCACTTGTTCCGGAAGATAAGGTTGAACATGCCTACAACTGGATTAAAGATCAAGTTAAATCCATTGAGTTTGATTCCCAAAAACTTACCCGGGATAACCTTAAGGAACAGATAAAGACCTATTATGCGACTCAAAGTATTATAGAGGAAAGAGAGTTCGATTTTGTGGCGGTTAAATGCCATTATGAGATGAGTGAGTATTACTTCACTCAGTGTTTGAGCGCTGCCTTTATGAATGACCCATACGACTGGGACGGCAAGAAAAAGACGATGGTTTTTGCCTGTGAGGCCGATGCCGACGGAGCTGTGACCATGCAGATCTTGAAACTTTTATCTGGGAAACCGGTGATTTTTACCGATTTGCGGCACTTTGATTATGACAATGATGTGATGGTTTTGTGTAATTGCGGAGCCATGTCCACCTGGTATACCCGGCAGTCTGATAATCCATCTGACAATCTAAAAGATGTTACGCTGACACCGGTTATCGAAAAGTATGGCGGCAATGGATGTCATGTCAGATATATCGCGGGGGAGAGCAAAATGACTTTTGCTCGATTATATAGAAAATCCGGGCAGTATTATATGACAATTTTTACCGGAAACAACCGGAAGTTCTCTGGAGAGAAATTGAACGAAACCTGTCCCGCCTGGCCGCATTTGTTTGTGAAATTATCGGTTCCTCCGGATGAATTGATTCGTAATCTCGGAAGCAATCATATCCATGGTGTGGCCGGTG
>CAZEWV010000327.1:0-3644 GCA_964516025.1 uncultured Eubacteriales bacterium | reverse complement strand
TTGAATTATATCTGGCTTTTTGTGATCGGCAGTCTTTATGTCTACTTCACGCTGAAATTGTGGGAGATCCCGGAAGAAGCCATACATTTCCTCGAATATGGCCTTTTAGGCTTTTTCATTTTTAACGCCCTCAAACTCAAAATAAAAGATAAAACAATTTTTTTTTCGGCCTTTTTAATCGGATGTCTGATAGGAATCTTCGATGAAATTTTACAATGGATTGTTAAGGAACGGTACTGGGATTTCCGGGATGTAGGTCTCAATGCTCTATCGAGCGGCCTTTTTCAGGCTGCCATTTTGTTGGGAATCAAACCCAAGGAGATCTCTCAAAAAATCCAACCGCGTTCATGGAGAACTGTTTCTATCTTTCTCGCGGCCAACATCCTCCTCCTCGGATTGTGCTTCTCCAATACACCAAAAAGGGTACAAAATTATACGAAAGCTCTTCCTTTTTTGTCTTTCCTTCAACAAGAAGAAGTCATGAACCAGTTCAATTTGAAACACAAAGATCCTGAAATAGGAACGTTTTATTCCCGCTTGACCATTGATGAACTGCTCAGCATTGACAGTAGAAATGCCAAGGATTACGGCCAGGTTCTCCATGAATGGAAAGATAAAAACTATGCTGAATTCCTGCGTACTCATCCGGGAATTTGGGTGCCTATGCTCTATGAAATCAGGGTTCACATCTTCAGAAGAGATAAAAGATACTCGAGAGCTCTTCAATCTGAAAATGAAAAACAGAAAAAGCAGAATTTTTTCATCGCCTTCAAGGAAAATCAGATCCTGGAAAAATATTTTGGTCACACAATGAAAGAATCCCCTTACGCCTGGAGTGAAGAAACGAAAACTCGGATCGAAGCTCAAATCGACAAAAATGATACCTATAAAAGTCCGGTCAGCGCCTCTTTTTTCTCCCCAAAAAGTGAAAAACAGATGTGGATTGTCATCCTCATTTTTCTGACTCTGTTGTTTATCGCCAATTGGTTTCCGAAAAGATCACCCAACTCCATTGACCATTAAGATTTTTATGTAGTATCTTATCGCATATTCCATAAATAGGAGGCTGTCATGAAATTTGTATTTAAGAACCATTATCAGGCAAAGGCTTTTCTCTGCGGCCTGGCATTGCTTCTCTTATGTGCTCCCACTTGGGCACAAGAGGATGAGCTCTATAAGAACGGTTATCTGAAGCCATCAGCATTAATCCAGGATTTCATGAACAGGGATGGACACACCGACACACTCAACAACATCAGTTCCGATGGAATCCATTTTATGATCCCCGTAAGTGATTATTTTTCTTCTCTTAAACTGATGACACAAAGGACACTCAGACTGGGGATGCTTGAGATCTGCCCGGATGTCAACCGGTCTTGGCGTTCTTCCACCTATGGGAATAAAGGAATAAATATTTACTCCTTGGAACAAAAGAAAAGCTGGATGATTCAGGTACCGGACAAAACTTTTGTCAGTGACATGATCTGGTCTCCCGACGGGAAAAAGATTGCTTTTCTGGCTCATCTCCCTCAAGGCACACAAGTCTGGACAGCAGACGTCAAGAACGGAAAAACCCAAGCTCTCAGCAAATCCTTTGTGATGGCCACTTTGTCAGGGGGAGGGGGCTTCGGAAGGGGAACACGTCCTCCCTCACAAATGCTGCAGTGGACTCCTTCAGGTTCTATCATTACACTGCTTGTTCCTCCCGATAGAGGACCCGAACCCAAGGACAATCCCGTCCCCTCAACACCCCTTATCCGGCATACGCGGAAAAAACCTGCATCCACTTCCACCTACCCTTTTCTCCTCCGGACAGAACATGACAAAAATCTTCTCGAATACTACACTACGTCTCAGCTGGCTAAGCTGACACCAGGGAAAAAACCTCGCTTTATCGGGGAACCGGCCATGTACACAAGTGTATCACTTAGCCCGGATGGACAGTATATCTTTACTGAAAAAATGACACGGCCGTTTTCCTATATTGTCAGTTATTCCAGTTTTCCACGAGAACAGCAGGTTATGGATAAAACAGGCCAGGTTTTAGCTACACTCAGGAAAAATCCCCTCAGGGAAGGTTCTTCCGGTGGCCGGGGCGGCGGAGGAAATGCCGATTTGCCCAGGGATATTTTCTGGCGTCCCGATGGAAAAGGCCTGTCATTGCTCATGCAGGAGCCAAGAGAAAAAGGCAAAAAAGATGAGGAAGAACTGGAGGAAGAACAAGATAGAACCCCAAGAATGGACCGGCTCATGCTCCTGACTCAACCCTTTGATTTGGAAAAAGCCCAAATCTTAGTTGTCAGCAAACAAAGATTTGGCAGTATGTCCTATTCGAAAAATGGACGTTACGCCTTCACTCAACTCAGCGGAGAAGATGAAAACTGCGAAACAGGAACCCATATCGTCGCTTTCGATCTCGAGCAGTCCCCAACTCAAAAGCACTTCCTTCTCAAGAAGATTGAAACCCAAAATCCCGTCAAGCTTCCCGGAAGCATAATGGTCCGGATGAATGGCAATGGAGTACGCTATGCCCTGACTTCGGGAAACGACAAACACATCTATCTGCAGAGCCAAGGATATCAAGAAGACTACAAACCCCGGCCTTTTATAGACAGTATTGAGATCTTAAACGGTAAAAAAGAGCGTGTGTTTGAAGGATCCTCAGATATGTTCGAACGACCCCTCACTCCGATGGACAGAGAGCTAAACAGAATGATCATCAGCCGGGAATCCAAAACGGTTTTCCCGGACAGCTGGCTTTGGACCAGGGACGGCTCTTTAACCAATCTAACAAACAACAGGAATCCCTATCCGGAATTTGCAAACTCCAGGAGGGAGTATTTTGAATTCACACGGCGAGACGGCCTAAAAATAAGAGGGCGCATCTCTCTCCCCCCCGACTACCAGCCCGGAACGCGTATTCCTGGAGTTTTCTGGACTTACCCCAGAGAATACTCCTCTAATAAAGACTATAAAACCGCAACCATCCGGTCGGTTAACCTCAATTCCTTTCGCAGATTCAGCTACCGGAATGCCTCTGACGCCTGGATTTCTCAGGGTTATGCTTTAGTGGAACCGGATATCCCCATCATCGGTGCGGACAATACATACAACAACAATTTTGTCGCCCATCTTGTTGACTCCATGTATGCCGCCATTCGGAAAGTGGATGAATTAGGATATGTAGACGTAGATCGTTTAGGCCACGGCGGGCACAGCTACGGGGCCTTTGCCACCGCCAATATCCTGTCACACTCACCCTTCTTTAAAGCCGGGATCGCGGGCGATGAAGCCTACAACCGGACCTTAACACCCATGACCTTTCAGCGGGAGCGCCGAAATATCTGGGAAGCCCAAGATGTATACCTTGAGATGTCGCCTTTTTTTCAGGCCGACCATATGGACAGCCCGCTGCTCATGTACCATGGTGCGGCCGACAACAATACCGGAACATTCCTGATTCAGTCCGAGCGCTACATACAGCTCCTCACGGGTCTTGGGAAAAATGCCGTTCTCTATATCTACCCCTTCGAATCCCATGGGCCGCGCTGCAAGGAAACCTATATGGATATGTGGACCCGCTGGCTTGGATTTTTCGACAAATATGTCAAAGGAGAACAAACGGAATCCGAGAAATAATCAAG